>NZ_JBOBDM010000039.1:0-59702 GCF_050586605.1 Pseudomonas sp. ES1
GGTTTGCCCTGTGATTGGGGCCTTGCCTGGCTGTGCTAGCGCGGGGCAAGCCCGCTCCCTCGGTTCAACCTGTGTGCACGTGCCCGAACAGGCCTTGTGCCACTTTTACCCGTTCTTCGGCGGTCTCGGTGCGGCCTTCTTTGGCCAACGCCTCGATGTGCGCCTCGATGGCATGGGTGCGTTGGGTCAGGCCGCAGTCGTTGGCGATCTGGATGTTCAGGCCAGGGCGGGCGTTGAGCTCGAGGATCAGCGGGCCCTTGTCCTGGTCCAGCACCATGTCCACGCCGATGTAGCCCAGGCCGCACAGCTCGTAGCAGCTGGCGGCAAGCTTCATGAAACCGTCCCAGTTCGGCAACTGCACGCCGTCCACCGCGTTGGTGGTGTCCGGGTGCTTGCTGATGATCTTGTTCAGCCAGGTGCCGCGCAGCGTCATCCCCGTGGTCAGGTCGACGCCCACGCCGATGGCGCCCTGGTGCAGGTTGGCCTTGCCGCCGGACTGGCGGGTGGGCAGGCGCAGCATGGCCATCACCGGGTAGCCCATCAGCACGATGATGCGGATGTCCGGCACGCCCTCGTAGCTGATGCTCTTGAAGATCTGGTCCGGGGTGACCCGGTACTCGATCAGCGCGCGGTCACGGTGCCCGCCCAGCGAGTACAGCCCGGTGAGGATGCTGGAAATCTGATGCTCGATCTCTTCGTGGCTGATGATCTTGCCGGAGACCGTGCGGTAGCGTTCCTCGAAGCGGTCGGCGATTACCAGGATGCCGTCGCCGCCGGCACCCTGTGCCGGCTTGATGACGAAGTCGGTGCGCTCGCCGATGATCTCGTGGAGCTTCTCGATCTGCTTCTCGGTCTCGATGATGCCGTACATCTCCGGCACATGGATGCCGGCCGCCAGGGCGCGCTCCTTGGTGATGATCTTGTCGTCGACGATCGGGTACAGGCTGCGCTTGTTGTACTTGAGTACGTAGTCCGCGTTACGCCGGTTGATACCCATGATGCCCCGGGCCTCCAGGGCTTTCCACGTCTTGATCAGGCCGAACATCAGGCGTCAGCCTTCTTCAGGAAAGCCTTGAAGCGCACGAGCTCGGTCAGGCGGTAGCCGCGGTAGCGACCCATCGCCAGCATGAAGCCCACCAGGACCAGCAGTACCGCCGGGAAGGTGAAGACGAAGTAGGTCAGCTCCGGCACGGTCATCAGCAAGTGCGCCAGGGACGCGGCGAACAGGGTGCCGATGGCTACTTTCATGGCATGGCCGCCGCCGCGCTCTTCCCAGGTGATCGACAGGCGCTCGATGGTCATGGTCAGGATCACCATCGGGAACAGCGCTACCGACAGGCCGCGCTCCAGGCCCAGCTTGTGGCTGAACAGGCTGATGGCGGCGATCAGCACCACGACGAAGGTCAGCACCACCGACAGGCGCGGCAGCATCTGCAGCTTCAGGTGTTCAAGATAGGAGCGTAGCGACAGGCCCAGCGCGGTGATCACCGTGAACAGCATGATGCCGAAGCCCAGCTGTGTCTCGCGGAAGGCCAGGGCGATCAACACCGGGGTGAAGGTACCCAGGGTCTGGATGCCGATCAGGTTGCGCAGCACCAGGATCACCAGCACACCGATCGGGATCATCACCATGATCATGAAGGTCTGCTGGGTCTGCAGCGGCAGGCCGTACAGCGAGTACTCGAGGAAGTCGGCGTCGGTGTTCTCGTCGGTCAGCTTGGCCAGGCGGATGGCGTTCATCTCGCTGTTGTTCATGCTGAAGGTGACGTTGGCCTTCTTGCCGCCATCGACGGTGATCAGGTTGTCGTCACCGGTCCACCACAGCAGGCGGTCGCTGGGCAGGCCCTGTTCGCCGGTGTCCGGGTTGAAGTACAGCCAGTCGTTGCCGTTGAAGCTGCGCAGCCACAGTTCAGGGGTTTGCGGGGTATCGGCCACCAGGCGGATGGTGTGCACTTTCTCCAGCGGCACATGGGCGATGGACAGCAGCAGGTCGATGATCTGCGCCTTCTTCATCGTCGAGGTGTCGCCGGCCAGCAGCAGCTTGACGTTGTCGTCGTTGAGATTGTTGACACGTTTGATGGTCTCGCCGACGAAGGTCTCGACGTCGGCCGAGTGCTGGCGGATCGGCGCCATCAGCGCTTCGGCGGCCAGCTTCTCGGGGCCTTCGATGGCCAGGCTGTCACGGAAAGTCGGGCCCTTGATCTTGGTTTTTTCGCTGCTGTAGCGCTTGGTCAGTACCAGGCGGTAGTACAGCGTCTGGTTGCCGCTGGCGCGGCGCGCCGACCAGGTCACCTTGCGGTTGCCATCGACCCGATTGACGCTCACCCCGTAGTTGTTGGAGATGAAGCTCTCGTTGAGGCTGACATAGTCACGGTTGAGCGGGGGCACGAACATCTGCACCTTGACCGGGTCCTTGGTGCTGGCGACGAACTCGACCTTGGCGTCGATGTTCCACAGGTCGTCGGTCTCGTCCTCGGTCACCGGGATGCCGAGGAAGAAGATCTGGTAGGCCGTGACCGCAACGCCCAACAACACCAGGACGGTGATCAGGACTTTCAGGTGGAGGGTAAGAGAGCGCATCGGAATTACTCTGCTTTGGTAACTTCGGTGGCACAGGCAGGTTTGCCGGCCGCGTATTTAAGGCTTGGGTCGACCAGCGCATCCAGGTGCTTGAGGGCCTCGGAACCGATCAGCAGCGGGAACTGGAAGGCGCTGCGGTCGGTGAGGTTGACCTCGATGGTGCGTCGGGTCTGGCCCATGCAGATATCGAGCTCGATGACCGGGCGGGCCGTGTAGGCCTTGCCGGACTCGGCGTCATAGTCCCCGGCGCGGCGCTTGATCTTGCTGACGCGGGCCAGGGGGCGTTCGATGGGGTGCTTGTGGGCGGCGTCGATCGCCAGGTAGAAGCGCACCCAGCTCTCGCCGTCGCGCTTGAAACGCTTGATGTCGCGGGCACTGAGCGAGGCGGTCTTGGCGCCGGTGTCGAGTTTGGCCGCCACTTCCAGGTCGAGGTCGCCCAGGCGCGCGTATTCGTTCAGGCCATAGACGGTTTTCTGTGCCGCAGGCGCAAGGGCCGGCAGCAGAGTCAGGCAGAGCAGCAGTAAAGCGGGTATGAGTCTCATAATCCTGGCGCGGTGCTGTGCGGGGTTCAGGGCAAGGCGACTGGCCAAGCGTCCCTATTGGCCTGCCATCAGCATGAAATGATGACAGGCAGCGTATCCATGCTCCCGAAGGAGCGCGGCATTCTATCACGCCGATGTGTTGACGCCAGCGCACCCGCGATCAGACCGCAGGGCGATGCGGTAAGTTCGTTATTAGACAATTGTCGACAATGTTCTTTTTGTCTTTGACTCTTCTAGTCTGTTTAGCTAGTTTTGCCGTCATTGAATGTGAAGGTGTCGACAATCATGCTGGACACAGCCCAAGCCACCCCAATCCTGCAGGACGAGACCGAGACCCTCTCGGAAAACGTCTTCCGGCGCATCCAGGCGGCCATCGTCAAAGGCGAAATCGCCCCAGGCAGCAAGATCTCCGAGCCGGAACTGGCACGTACCTATGGCATCAGCCGCGGCCCGCTGCGCGAGGCGATTCACCGGCTGGAGGGCCAGCGCCTGCTGGTGCGGGTGCCGCACGTCGGTGCGCGGGTGGTGTCGCTCGGCCATGCCGAGCTGATCGAGCTCTACGAAATCCGCGAGTCGCTCGAAGGCATGGCCTGCCGGCTGGCCGCCGAGCGCATGAGCCAGGCCGCCATCGACGAACTGCGCGAAGTGCTCGACACCCATGAGCGCGACGCCGCGTTTCAGGCCGGGCAGGGCTACTACCAGCAGGAAGGCGATCACGACTTCCACTACCGGATCATCCAGGGCAGCGGCAACCAGACCCTCTACAAGATGCTCTGCGGCGAGCTCTATCAACTGGTGCGCATGTACCGCCTGCAGTTCTCGACCACGCCCAATCGGCCACGCCAGGCCTTTGCCGAGCACCACCGCATTCTCGACGCCATCGAAGCCCGCGACGGCGAACTTGCAGAACTCCTGATGCGTCGCCACATCGGCGCGTCCAAACGCAATATCGAGCGTCACTACCAAGGCGCCGACAACAATAGCCCACGAGGTGAGTCATGACAGTGAAGAGCACGCCCGGCCAGCGTTTCCGTGACGCGGTTGCCGCCGAACATCCGCTGCAGGTGGTCGGGGCCATCAACGCCAACCACGCCCTGCTGGCCAAGCGCGCCGGCTTCAAGGCCATCTACCTGTCCGGTGGCGGTGTCGCCGCCGGGTCCCTGGGCCTGCCGGACCTGGGCATCAGCAACCTGGATGATGTGCTCACCGACGTGCGCCGCATCACCGACGTGTGCGACCTGCCGCTGCTGGTGGATGTCGACACCGGTTTCGGTGCCTCGGCCTTCAACGTTGCCCGCACCGTCAAGTCGATGAGCAAGTTCGGCGCCGCCGCCATCCATATCGAAGACCAGGTCGGCGCCAAGCGCTGCGGCCACCGCCCGAACAAGGAGATCGTCTCCCAGCAGGAGATGGTCGACCGCATCAAGGCCGCGGTGGATGCGCGCACCGATGACAGCTTCGTGATCATGGCGCGTACCGACGCCCTGGCGGTGGAAGGCCTGAACGCCGCCCTGGACCGTGCCGCCGCCTGCATCGAGGCCGGCGCCGACATGATCTTCCCGGAAGCCATCACTGAACTGTCGATGTACAAGACCTTCGCCGACCGAGTGAAAGCCCCGATCCTGGCCAACATCACCGAATTCGGCGCGACGCCGTTGTACACCACCGAAGAGCTGGCCTCGGTGGACGTGTCGCTGGTGCTGTACCCGCTGTCGGCCTTCCGTGCCATGAACAAGGCTGCCGAGAACGTCTACACCGCCCTGCGCCGCGACGGCACGCAGAAGAACGTGGTCGACACCATGCAGACCCGCATGGAGCTCTACGATGCCATCGGCTACCACGCCTTCGAGCAGAGCCTCGATGCGTTGTTCGCCCAGAAAAAAGGATAAGTGAATGCCTGCACCGGCCTCTTCGCGGGTAAACCCGCTCCCACAGGTACAGCACCACCTCTGAAGCCTGTGCCTTTCCTGTGGGAGCGGGTTTACCCGCGAAGAGGCCGGCACAGGCAAACCGATTAGCCAGAAAGACCTCGATAACAAATTCAAGAAAGGAGAAACACCATGGCCGAAGCAAAAGTACTCAGTGGCGCAGGCCTGCGTGGCCAGGTGGCCGGGCAGACCGCCCTGTCGACCGTCGGCCAGGCCGGCGCCGGCCTGACCTACCGCGGCTATGACGTGCGCGACCTGGCCGCCGGCGCCGAGTTCGAGGAAGTCGCCTACCTGCTGCTATACGGCGAACTGCCGAGCAAAGCCGAGCTGGCCGACTACAAGCGCAAGCTCAAGGGCCTGCGCGACCTGCCACAGGCGCTCAAGGAAGTGCTCGAACGCATCCCGCGCGACGCCCACCCGATGGACGTGATGCGCACCGGCTGCTCGCTGCTCGGTACCCTGGAGCCGGAGCTGACCTTCGACGCCCAGCACGACAAGACCGACCGCCTGCTGGCGCTGTTCCCGGCCGTGATGTGCTACTGGTATCGCTTCACCCATCACGGTGTGCGCATTGATTGCAGCAGCGACGAAGACACCATTGGCGGCCACTTCCTGCACCTGCTGCACGGCAAGAAGCCAAGCGCGCTGCACGTCAAGGTGATGAACGTCTCGCTGATCCTGTACGCCGAGCACGAGTTCAACGCCTCGACCTTCACCGCCCGGGTCTGTGCCTCGACACTGTCGGACCTGTATTCCTGCATCACTGCCGCCATCGGCTCGCTGCGTGGCCCGCTGCACGGCGGTGCCAACGAAGCGGCAATGGAGCTGATCGAGCGCTTCCAGAGCCCGCAGGAAGCTACCGCCGAGCTGCTGCGCATGCTCGAGCGCAAGGACAAGATCATGGGCTTCGGCCACGCCATCTACAAAGAGTCCGACCCGCGCAACGAGGTGATCAAGGGCTGGTCGAAGCAGTTGGCTGACGAAGTGGGTGACAAGGTGCTGTACCCGGTCTCCGAAGCGATCGACAAGACCATGTGGGAGCAGAAGCGCCTGTTCCCCAACGCCGACTTCTACCATGCCTCGGCGTACCACTTCATGGGTATCCCGACCAAGCTGTTCACCCCGATCTTCGTCTGCTCGCGCCTGACCGGCTGGGCCGCGCACGTGTTCGAGCAGCGTGCCAATAACCGCATCATCCGCCCGAGCGCCGAATACACCGGCGTCGAGCAGCGCCAGTTCGTGCCGATCGAACAGCGTTGATCAGATAGAGACAGGCAACCCGCTCCCACGAAAAACCGATGGCTGCCCAGGTAAACCGTGACCGAGCCAGATAACGATATGAACAGCGCATTCCGCAAGTCCCTGCCAGGCACCGCCCTGGACTACTACGACGCCCGCGCCGCGGTCGAGGCCATCAAGCCCGGCGCCTACGACGGCCTGCCGTATACCTCCCGCGTGCTGGCCGAGAACCTCGTGCGCCGCTGCGATCCGGCCACCCTCGATGCATCGCTCGAACAGCTGATCGAACGCAAGCGCGACCTCGACTTCCCCTGGTTCCCGGCCCGCGTGGTGTGCCACGACATCCTCGGCCAGACCGCGCTGGTGGACCTGGCCGGCCTGCGCGACGCCATTGCCGACAAGGGCGGCGACCCTGCTGCAGTCAACCCGGTGGTGCCGGTACAGCTGATCGTCGACCACTCGCTGGCGGTGGAGTGCGGCGGCTTCGATCCGCAGGCGTTCGAGAAGAACCGCGCCATCGAAGACCGTCGCAACGAAGACCGCTTCCACTTCATCAACTGGACCAAGAAGGCGTTCAAGAACGTCGACGTGATCCAGCCGGGCAACGGCATCATGCACCAGATCAACCTGGAGAAGATGTCGCCGGTGATCCACAGCGAGCGCGGTGTGGCCTACCCGGACACCTGCGTCGGCACCGACAGCCACACCCCGCACGTCGACGCCCTGGGCGTGATCGCCATCGGCGTCGGTGGCCTGGAGGCCGAGAACGTGATGCTCGGCCGCGCCTCGTGGATGCGCCTGCCAGAGATCGTCGGCGTCGAGCTGACCGGTCGCCTGGCGCCGAACATCACCGCCACCGACCTGGTGCTGGCGCTGACCGAGTTCCTGCGCAAGCAGAAGGTGGTGGGTGCCTACCTCGAGTTCCATGGTGTGGGTGCCAGCGCGCTGACCCTGGGCGACCGTGCCACCATTTCCAACATGGCCCCGGAATACGGCGCCACCGCGGCGATGTTCGCCATCGACCAGCAGACCATCGACTACCTCAAGCTCACCGGCCGCGATGAGCAGCAGGTGCAGTTGGTCGAAACCTACGCCAAGGCCGCCGGCCTGTGGGCCGACAGCCTGGCCAAGGCCGAGTACGAGCGCACCCTGAGCTTCGACCTGTCGAGCGTGGTGCGCAACATGGCCGGCCCGTCCAACCCGCACGCCCGGGTAGCCACCAGCGACCTGGCGGCCAAGGGCATTGCCGGGCAGTGGCAGGAGGTGCCGGGGCAGATGCCGGACGGCGCGGTGATCATCGCCGCCATCACCAGCTGCACCAATACCAGCAACCCGCGCAACGTGATCGCTGCGGGCCTGCTGGCGCGCAACGCCAACAAGCTCGGCCTGGCCCGCAAGCCGTGGGTCAAGTCGTCGCTGGCGCCGGGCTCCAAGACCGTGCAGCTGTACCTCAAGGAGGCCGGGCTCGAGCAAGAGCTGGAGCAGTTGGGCTTCGGTATCGTCGCCTTCGCCTGCACCACCTGCAACGGCATGTCCGGTGCGCTGGACCCGGTGATCCAGCAGCAGATCATCGACCGTGACCTGTACGCCACCGCCGTGCTGTCGGGCAACCGCAACTTCGACGGGCGTATCCACCCGTACGCCAAGCAGGCTTTCCTCGCTTCGCCGCCGCTGGTGGTGGCCTACGCCATCGCCGGCACCATCCGCTTCGATATCGAGAAGGATGTGCTGGGTGTGGTGGACGGCAAGGAGATCCGCCTGAAGGATATCTGGCCGAGCGACGAGGAAATCGACGCGGTAGTGCGTGCTTCGGTCAAGCCGGAGCAGTTCCGCCAGGTGTACATCCCGATGTTCACCATCGAGGAGGACAAGGGGCCGAAGGTCGCGCCGCTGTACGACTGGCGCCCGATGAGCACCTACATTCGCCGCCCGCCTTACTGGGAAGGCGCCCTGGCCGGTGAGCGCACCTTGCGCGGCATGCGCCCGCTGGCGGTGCTGCCGGACAACATCACCACCGACCACCTGTCGCCGTCCAACGCCATCATGCTCGACAGCGCCGCGGGTGAGTACCTGGCGAAGATGGGCCTGCCGGAAGAGGACTTCAACTCCTACGCCACCCACCGTGGCGACCACCTGACCGCCCAGCGCGCCACCTTCGCCAACCCCAAGCTGTTCAACGAGATGGTGCGCAAGGACGACGGCAGCGTGAAGCAGGGTTCGCTGGCGCGCATCGAGCCGGAAGGCAAGGTGACCCGTATGTGGGAAGCCATCGAAACCTACATGCAGCGCAAGCAGCCGTTGATCATCGTCGCCGGTGCCGACTACGGCCAGGGTTCGTCCCGTGACTGGGCGGCCAAGGGCGTGCGTCTGGCGGGGGTCGAGGCGATCGTCGCCGAAGGCTTCGAGCGTATCCACCGCACCAACCTGGTGGGTATGGGTGTGCTGCCGCTGGAGTTCAAGCCAGGCACCGACCGCAAGACCCTGGGGCTCGATGGCAGTGAGGTCTATGACGTGCTCGGTGAGCGCAAGCCGCGCGCCACGTTGACCCTGGTGGTCACGCGGCGCAATGGTGAGCGTGTCGAGGTGCCGGTGACCTGCCGCCTGGACACCGCCGAAGAAGTGTCGATCTACGAGGCGGGCGGGGTGCTGCAGCGCTTTGCCCAGGACTTCCTGGAAGGCACGGCCTAACAGGAGCAGCATGGCCCCTGTGGGAGCGGGTTTACCCGCGAATGCGTCGGCAGGATCAACATCATTGCTTGATCAAGCGCCTTCGCGGGTAAACCCGCTCCCACAGGGTGTCCTGCAAGACAGGAATTGACCATGACACATGTACCGCAAATCAGAATCCCCGCCACCTACATCCGTGGCGGCACTAGCAAAGGCGTGTTCTTCCGCCTGCAAGACCTGCCCGAACAGGCGCAGATTCCAGGCCCCGCCCGCGATGCCCTGCTGCTGCGGGTGATCGGCAGCCCCGACCCCTACGGCAAGCAGATCGACGGCATGGGCGGCGCGACGTCCAGCACCAGCAAGACCGTAATCCTGTCGAAAAGCATCAAGCCCGACCATGATGTCGACTACCTGTTCGGCCAGGTGTCGATCGACAAGGCCTTCGTCGACTGGAGCGGCAACTGCGGCAACCTCTCGGCTGCGGTCGGTTCGTTCGCCATCAGCGCCGGCCTGGTCGACCCCGCGCGGGTGCCGCGCAACGGTGTCGCCACCGTGCGCATCTGGCAGGCCAACATCGGCAAGACCATCATCGCCCATGTGCCGATCACCGAGGGTGAGGTACAGGAAACCGGCGATTTCGAACTCGACGGCGTGACCTTCCCGGCCGCCGAGGTGCAGCTGGAGTTCCTCGACCCGGCCGCCGACGAGGACGGTGACGGCGGGGCGATGTTCCCCACCGGCAATCTGGTCGACGACCTTGAAGTGCCGGGTGTCGGCACCTTCAAGGCAACCCTGATCAACGCCGGCATCCCAACCATCTTCATCAACGCCGCCGACCTCGATTACACCGGTACCGAACTTCAGGACGCGATCAACGGTGACGTCGCTGCACTGGCGCGGTTCGAGACCATTCGCGCCCACGGCGCGTTGCGCATGGGGCTGATCGAACATATCGACCAGGCTGCCGGGCGTCAGCACACCCCCAAGGTCGCGTTCGTCGCGCCGCCAACCACCTACACTGCTTCCAGCGGCAAAGTGGTCAATGCGGGCGATGTCGATTTGCTGGTGCGCGCGCTGTCCATGGGCAAGTTGCACCACGCCATGATGGGCACCGCGGCGGTGGCCATTGGCACGGCAGCGGCGATCCCCGGGACCCTGGTCAACCTTGCCGCAGGCGGTGGCGAACGAAGTGCGGTGCGCTTCGGGCATCCGTCCGGGACCTTGCGCGTGGGGGCACAAGCCCGCCAGGTGGACGGGCAATGGACCGTGACCAAAGCAATCATGAGCCGCAGTGCTCGGGTGCTGATGGAGGGCTGGGTGCGCGTGCCTGGCGACAGCTTCTAACGCACCAATGGCGCTCGGCTTTCGTTGAGCGGGGCCGCGTTGCGGCCCATCGCCGGCAAGCCGGCTCCCACAGGAGAATGCGGTCTCTGTGGGAGCCGGCTTGCCGGCGATGGGCTGCAAAGCAGCCCCAGTTCCAAAGGAGCCGCAAATGAGTGCCAACGCTGATCTGAACACCCGCCCCGACTACGACCAAGTCCTGCAGACCCTCGCCGACTACGTGCTCGGTTACCGCGTCGAATCCCCCGAAGCCCTGGATACCGCCCGCCACTGCCTGATGGACACCCTCGGCTGCGGCCTGCTGGCGCTGCGTTTCCCCGAATGCACCAAGCTGCTCGGCCCGCTGGTCGAAGGCACGGTGGTGCCCAATGGCGCCCGCGTGCCCGGCACCGCCTACCGCCTCGACCCGGTCAAAGCCGCCTGGGACATTGGCTGCATTGTCCGCTGGCTGGACTACAACGACACCTGGCTGGCCGCCGAATGGGCCCATCCCTCGGACAACCTGGGCGGGATTCTCGCGGTCACCGATCATCTGTCGCAGAAGCGCGTGGCCGGCGGCGAAGCACCGCTGACCATGCGCGAGGTGCTCGAGGCCATGGTCATGGCCCACGAGATTCAGGGCGTGCTGGCGCTGGAGAACGCCTTCAATCGAGTCGGCCTGGATCATGTAGTGCTGGTCAAGGTCGCCTCGACGGCAGTGTGCGCCAAGCTGATGGGTGCCAACCGCGATCAGCTGCTGTCGGCCTTGTCCCATGCCTTCGTCGACGGCCAGGCCCTGCGCACCTACCGCCATGCGCCGAACGCCGGCTCGCGCAAGTCGTGGGCGGCGGGGGATGCCTCCAGTCGGGGCGTACGTCTGGCCGATATTGCCCTGCGCGGTGAAATGGGCATTCCCGGTGTGCTCAGTGCGGCGCAGTGGGGCTTTTATGATGTTTCGTTCAGCCACAGCAACAAGGACCTGGCACTCAAGCAAGAGGCCCAGCGCGAATTGCGCCTGCCCCAGCCCTTCGGCAGTTACGTCATGGAAAACATCCTGTTCAAGGTCAGCTTCCCCGCCGAGTTCCATGCCCAGACCGCCTGCGAGGCGGCGCTGATGCTGCATCGGCAGGTGCGCAACCGCCTGCACGAAGTCGACCGCATCGTCATCGCCACCAACGAGTCGGCGATCCGCATCATTTCCAAGGAAGGCCCGCTGGCCAACGCCGCCGACCGTGACCATTGCCTGCAATACATGACCGCTGTGCCGCTGATCTTCGGCGACCTGGTGGCCGAACACTATGAAGACAGCTTCCACGCCGCCCACCCGAGCATCGACCGCTTGCGCGAGAAGATGGAGGTGGTCGAGGAGCCGCGTTTCAGCCGCGAGTACCTGGAGGCGGACAAGCGCTCGATCGCCAATGCCGTGCAGGTGTTCTTCAAGGACGGCACCCACACCGAGCAGGTGGTGGTGGAGTACCCGATCGGCCATCGGCGCCGGCGGGAGGAGGGGCTGCCGTTGCTGGAGGCCAAGTTCAGGGCCAACCTGGCGACGCGGTTCGTGCGTCAGCGTTGTGAGGAGATTGTGGCGTTGTGCAAGGACCAGGTGAAGCTGGAGGCAATGCCGGTGCACAGGTTTGTCGATCTGTTCGTGATTTGATGTTGCTTGTCCTGGCCTCTTCGCGGGTAAACCCGCTCCCACAGGGTTGGCGCAGACCCTAAGCACTGCGCGATCCTGTGGGAGCGGGTTTACCCGCGAAGAGGCCAGAACAAGGTCAATAAAAAAGCCCCGGCATTTCTACCGGGGCTTTCTGTTACAGCCTGAAACTCAACTTACGCCTGAACCACCGGGATCTTGGCGTTGGCGGCCGCTTCGCGGAACTCGGCGATCTGGTCGAAGCTCAGGTAGCGGTAGACGTCGGCAGCCATGCTGTCGATGTCCTTGGCGTACTGCATGTACTCTTCGACGGTCGGCAGCTTGCCGATGATCGAAGCGACAGCAGCCAGCTCGGCCGATGCCAGGTACACGTTGGTAGCGTCGCCCAGACGGTTCGGGAAGTTACGGGTCGAAGTGGAGACCACGGTCGAACCGGTCTGCACACGTGCCTGGTTACCCATGCACAGCGAGCAGCCTGGCATTTCCATGCGCGCACCGGCCTTGCCGTAGATGCCGTAGTAGCCTTCTTCGGTCAGCTGGTGGGCGTCCATCTTGGTTGGCGGAGCCAGCCACAGACGGGTAGGGATACCGCCCTTGACCTTGTCCAGCAGCTTGCCGGCAGCGCGGAAGTGGCCGATGTTGGTCATGCACGAACCGATGAACACTTCGTCGATCTTCTCGCCCTGTACCGAAGACAGCAGGCGGGCATCGTCCGGGTCGTTCGGCGCGCAGAGCACAGGCTCTTTGACGTCGGCCAGGTCGATCTCGATGATCTCGGCGTACTCTGCGTCTTTGTCGGCCGACAGCAGCTCAGGCTTGGCCAGCCAGGCTTCCATGGCCTGGGCGCGACGCTCCAGGGTGCGGGCATCGCCGTAGCCTTCGCCGATCATCCAGCGCAGCAGGGTGATGTTGGACTGCAGGTACTCGGCAACGGCCTTCTCTGGCAGCTTGATGGTGCAGCCGGCAGCGGAACGCTCGGCCGAGGCGTCGGACAGTTCGAACGCTTGCTCGACGGTCAGTTCGTCCAGGCCTTCGATTTCCAGGATGCGGCCGGAGAAGGCGTTTTTCTTGCCCTTCTTCTCGACGGTCAGCAGGCCTTTCTGGATGGCGTAGTAAGGGATGGCATGGACCAGGTCACGCAGGGTGATGCCAGGCTGCAGCTTGCCCTTGAAGCGCACCAGGATCGACTCTGGCATGTCCAGCGGCATGACGCCGGTGGCGGCGGCGAAGGCTACCAGGCCGGAACCGGCCGGGAACGAGATGCCGATCGGGAAGCGGGTGTGCGAGTCGCCACCGGTGCCGACGGTGTCAGGCATCAGCATGCGGTTCAGCCAGCTGTGGATGATGCCGTCGCCCGGGCGCAGCGACACGCCGCCACGGGTGCGGATGAAGTCTGGCAGGGTGTGGTGGGTGGTGACGTCGATCGGCTTCGGATAGGCCGCGGTGTGGCAGAACGACTGCATGACCAGGTCGGCGGAGAAGCCCAGGCACGCCAGGTCTTTCAGCTCGTCGCGGGTCATCGGGCCAGTGGTGTCCTGGGAACCGACGGTGGTCATCTTCGGCTCGCAGTAGGCACCTGGGCGCACGCCCTGGCCTTCCGGCAGACCGCAGGCACGGCCGACCATCTTCTGCGCCAGGGTGAAGCCCTTGGTCGAAGCGGCAGGTTGCTCTGGCTTCTTGAACAGGTCGGAAGCACCCAGGCCCAGTTCGGCGCGGGCTTTCTCGGTCAGGCCACGGCCGACGATCAGCGGGATACGGCCGCCAGCGCGGACTTCATCGAGCAGCACTTCGGTTTTCAGCTCGAAGCTGGTGACCAGCTCGTCGCTGCCGTTGCGGCGCACTTCGCCCTTGAATGGGTAGACGTCGATGACGTCGCCCATGGCCAGGTTGGTGCAGTCGAATTCGATCGGCAGGGCGCCGGCGTCTTCCATGGTGTTGTAGAAGATCGGGGCGATCTTGGTGCCGAAGCAGAAGCCGCCAGCGCGCTTGTTCGGAACGTATGGGATGTCGTCGCCGAAGAACCACAGCACCGAGTTGGTGGCGGATTTACGCGAGGAACCGGTACCGACCACGTCACCGACGTAGGCAACTGGGTGACCTTTGGCCTTGACCGCTTCGATCTGGGCCAGCGGGCCGACCGAGCCAGGCTGCTTGGGCTCGATGCCGTCGCGGGCCATCTTCAGCATGGCCAGGGCGTGCAGCGGGATGTCAGGGCGCGACCAGGCGTCCGGGGCAGGGGACAGGTCGTCGGTGTTGGTTTCGCCAGGCACCTTGAACACGGTCAGGGTGTACTTGTCGGCGATGGCCGGACGCGAGGTGAACCACTCGCCGGCAGCCCAGGATTCCAGCACGGCCTTGGCGTGGGCATTGCCCGCCTTGGCTTTTTCGGCCACGTCGTGGAAGGCGTCGAACATCAGCAGGGTGTGCTTGAGCTGTTCGGCCGCGACGGCGCCCAGTTCGGCGTCATCCAGCAGCGCAACCAGCGTCTCGATGTTGTAACCGCCCTGCATGGTGCCCAGCAGCTCGGCAGCGCGCTTGCGGTCGAGCAGTGGCGACTTGGCTTCGCCCTTGGCGATGGCGGAGAGGAAAGCGGCCTTGACGTAGGCGGCTTCGTCCACCCCTGGCGGAACGCGGTTGGTGATCAGGTCTACGAGGAAGGCTTCTTCGCCGGCCGGCGGGTTTTTCAGCAGCTCGACCAGGCCTGCGGTTTGTTCGGCGTTCAGCGGCTGGGGCACGATACCCAGAGCGGCACGCTCTTCGATGTGTTTGCGGTAGGCTTCAAGCACAGTTATTACCCTCATCAGTGGTCCCTAAAGGGAGTCCGGGACGCTCATCCAGCATTCAATGCACCCATGCGCAGCGCCGACTTTTTGAGTCGCACCGCCAGGGTCGCAAAGAATCCTTACAGAAGCTGCTTTCAAAGTTTTACGCCTGTAGAACGGGAGGCTGATGAGGGCTGGCGCGGGCATGCGAGGGGTGCATGGCCCGGGCCAACGCCGTTCTACCGGATCAACTGTGCTCGTGACGCTTTGAAAACAGCTTCCAACGGACATTGTTGCCTTGAAAAGGCGGTGTGATTCTACGGCAAAAAAAGCCCGAAGGTAAGGCGGCAAAGATGACTTTAACCAGTGACCCTGGTTAGACAAAGGGCTAACATGAGCCGGTGTTCCGCCGTCAAGCTGTTGTTTTCCAATGACCAACCAGTCCATCAAGACCCCTTGCGTCGGCCTCTGCTCCACGGTGTATGGAGATCTGGTGTGCCGTGGCTGCAAGCGTTTTCACCACGAAGTAATCCACTGGAACGGCTACGGCGACGAGCAGAAGCGCGCCGTGTGGCTGCGCCTGGAGCAACTGCTGGTGCAGGTGATGATGGCCAAGCTGGAAGTGTTCGACAAAGGCCTGCTGCGCCAGCAACTGGAGCAGCGTTCGATCCGCTTTGTCGTGCAGCAGTCGGAATATTGCTGGGCTTACCAGCTGATCGCCCGGGGCGCGCGGATGATCCGCGACCTGGAAGCGTACGGGATGGCGTTGTTGCCGGAGTTCCGCGATTGGGACTTGCCGCAACTGCGTGATGCCATCGATCGGGAGTTCTTCTTGCTGTCCGAGGCGCATTACCAGCGCTACATCGCGCCGAGTTTTCTGCGTGATGCCCTGGATCGCGGTCAGGGCTAAAG
This sequence comes from Pseudomonas sp. ES1, assembly GCF_050586605.1. NCBI lineage: Bacteria > Pseudomonadati > Pseudomonadota > Gammaproteobacteria > Pseudomonadales > Pseudomonadaceae > Pseudomonas > Pseudomonas sp. ES1. Next base: position 15,605 of record NZ_JBOBDM010000039.1, read on the forward strand.
CTCTCGGGTGATGCTGCTGGCCTCTTCGCGGGTAAACCCGCTCCCACAGATGCACCACAGCCTTTGAAATCTGTGTCGAACCTGTGGGAGCGGGTTTACCCGCGAAGGGGCTGGCGAAGATTGCGGATCAGTCGCCGGTGTACTCGCAGCCGCTGGTGCAGGTCTCGTGAATACGCACCTTCGACAACTCCGGCAGCAGCGGCTTGACCTGCTCCCAGATCCACTTGGCGAGCACTTCGCTGGTGGGGTTTTCCAGGCCGGGGATGTCGTTCAGGTAGTTGTGGTCCAGTTGCTCGTAGATCGGCTTGAAGATCGCCTTGATCTCGGAAAAATCGCGGATCCAGCCGGTGTGCGGATCGAGCGGGCCGGTCAGGTGCAGGCCGACCTTGAACGAGTGACCATGCAGACGGCCGCATTTGTGCCCGGCGGGAACGTTGGGCAGGCGGTGGGCCGATTCGAATGTGAACTCTTTGAAAATTTCCACGCTGTCAGGACTCTGTGTGTATCGATAATGCGCGCAGTCTACCAGCATGCCCGCTACAAGGCTTGCAGCTGATCCTGCAACCGCCCGGTGGCGATCAGCTCCAGCAGCTCATCCCCCAGCCGTTGGCTTTCGGCAATGGCCTTGTACCAGTAGCGCTTGCGCGTCGGCGCATCCCCCATGAAGCGCTTGAAGTCGTTGCGGTCCGGCAGCTTGCCGTAGGGCAGGGCGGCCAGGTACTGCGGCGACGGGGTCATCAGCAGCACGTTCTGCAGGCGCGTGGCGTCGCCCCTGCGCCAGGGCAGGGTCTTGTCGAACCAGCCGGGCACCACTTTGTCGGTGAAATGCGGGTAGAGCACCAGGTCGTCGCCCCGGTAGGGCAGGTCCAGGTGATAGTCGAGCAGGCCGCCGTCGCGGTAGGTGCCGGCGCCGGCACCGGGGATGTCGCGCACGCCCTCCATGACCATGGGGATCGAGCCCGAGGCGAGCAGCGCCTGGCGCAGGTTGGCCAGGTCCAGCGGCAAGCAGCGCGAAGGGAAGTCGGTGAGCGCGTCCAGCGGTGGCGCGGCGCGCTGGTCATGCAGGATCACCCGTTCGAAATGCCGGCCCAGGCGTGCGCGCCCCAGCAGGTTGCTGGCGATCACCGAAGACAACCCCAGGCCCAGGCGGCCACGGTGGTCGTGGGCGAGCTGGCCGTGGCTCTTCACCACCAGGATGTTCAGGCGGTAGTGCGGGTTGCCGAGAATCTGCCCGTCGCGGCCCTGCAGCAGGTCGTCGAGCATGCGCTGGCTGCTCTGGCTGATCTGCCTGGGCGTGACGCCTTTGGCGAAATCCTGCTCGGTGTACAGCTCGCCCAGGCGGCGGATGCCGGCCACCGGGTCGTCGAGGCAGGCGCTGGCGAAGCGCCAGGAACCGATCGAGGCGCCGATCAGCGCGCGCTGGCGTGGGGCGGTGGGTAGCCATTCACCGAACAGCGCCAGGTCCAGGCCCTGGATGCCCAAAGGCTTGGGCCCGCCGGCGGCGCCGGGCAGCACACCGACATCGGCCGCCTGCAGACCGCGCTCGCGGATCTGCCGCAGGGCGCGTTGGCCGGCCTTGAAGGTCAGGGCGGGGTACTTGATGTGGATGGCGGTCATGGTGGGCCCTTTGGGTGGCACAGGCCAGGCAGTATAAAGGCAGATGGCCCTGTCGCGGGGCAAGCCCGCTCCCACAGCAGCAGGGGGACAGGGTCGGTACAGGCGGCCTTGCCATCTGCGCTATCATGCGGCCAGCTGTTTTCAGGTTGGATTAAGGACCCCCGGTTAGTCTTGATTGCGTAGACAACTTGCTCATCCCCAAGGAGAGACCCCCATGAAAACCCTGACTGCCCTGTTCACCGCCGCCGCCCTTGCATTGGGTGCCAACGCCGCTTTCGCCAAGGACGTGCAGCCCGATGAAGTGGTAAAGCTGGTGAACGCCAAGACGATCAAGTCGCTGGACGAACTCAAGGCCGCCGCCGTGGCCAAGCACCCCGGCGCCACCGTCACCGACTCCGAACTCGAAGACGAATACGGCCGCTACATCTACAAGGTCGAACTGCGTGATGCGCAGAACGTCGAATGGGACGTCGACCTGGACGCCAAGACCGGTGAAGTGCTGAAGGACGCGCGGGACAATTGATGAGCGCATTAGCGCAGGTGGCGCGCTGCCTGGCCCTGGCCTTGCTCGGCATGTGCTCGCTGGCCGCCGCCCGCGACCTGGATCAGGACGAGGCCCTGGCGCTGCGCCAGCAGGGCATCATCCTGCCTTTCGAGCGCTTGCTCGAGACCGCCCTGGGGCGTTACCCCGGGGCGCGTCTGCTGGAGGCGGAGCTGGAAGAGAAGCACGGCCGCTACGAATACGAAGTCGAGTTGCTGACCCCCCAGGGCGTGGTGCGCGAGATCAAGCTCGATGCCCGCTCCGGCGAGCTGCTCAAAGACGAGGAAGATGACTGAATGCGCCTGTTGCTGGTCGAAGACAACGTGCCCCTGGCCGATGAACTGATTGCCGCCCTGCAGCGCCAGGGGTATGCGGTGGACTGGCTGGCCGATGGCCGCGACGCGGTGTACCAGGGCCAGAGCGAGCCCTACGACCTGATCATCCTTGACCTCGGCCTGCCGGGGTTGCCTGGGCTTGACGTGCTGGCGCAATGGCGCGGGGCCAACCTCGCCACCCCGGTGCTGATCCTCACGGCGCGCGGCTCCTGGGCCGAGCGAATCGAAGGCCTCAAGGCCGGCGCCGACGACTACCTGAGCAAACCCTTCCATCCCGAGGAGCTGCAACTGCGCATCCAGGCCCTGCTGCGCCGCGCCAAGGGCCTGGCCAACCAGCCGAAGCTGGAAGCCGCCGGCCTGCACCTGGATGAATCGCGCCAGTGCGTCAGCCGTGAAGGTGTCGATGTCCAGCTGACCGCCGCCGAGTTCCGCCTGCTGCGCTATTTCATGCTGCACCCGGGCCAGGTGCTGTCCAAGAGCCACCTGGCCGAGCACCTCTACGACGGCGAGACCGAGCGTGATTCCAACGTCCTTGAAGTGCACGTCAACCACTTGCGCCGCAAGCTCGGGCGCAGCGTGATCGAGACCCGCCGTGGCCAGGGTTATGTGTACGCCGGGAGTGGCGCGTGAAGTCGATCCAGGCGCGCTTGAGCCTGGGGCTGGTGGCGGTGCTGGTGGTGGTGGGCCTGGCGTTTGCGCAACTCACCCTGTGGCTGTTCGAGGCCGGCCTGCAGCGTTACCTGGAAACCGGCCTGCGCAAAGAAAGCGAGAACCTGCTGGTGGCGCTGGTGCGTGGGCCGTCCGGCCTGCAACTGGACGAGCGGCGCATCTCGGCGGCCTACCAGCGCCCCTTCTCGGGTTACTACTTCCGTATCGATTTCGACCAGGGCACCTGGCGCTCGCGCTCGCTCTGGGACCTGGACATGCCCAAGCCGGCCAGGCCCGGGCTGGACGACGGCCATGAGCTGGGCCCCGAGGGCCAGCAACTGCTGGCCTATCGCGGCGACTACCGGCGCCTGGGCCAGGACATCTCGATCAGTGTGGCCCAGGACTATTCGCCCGTGCGCGAGGGTTTTCGCCGCATGCAGCAGATCGGCCTGGGCATGGGCCTGGTGGCGTTGGTGCTGGTGCTGGTGCTGCAGCGCATCACCGTGACCCGCTCGCTGCGCCCGCTGGAGCGCGCCCGCCAGCAGATCGCCCAATTGCAGCAGGGCCAACGCTCGCAGCTGGATGCCCAGGTGCCCAGCGAATTGCAGCCCTTGGTGGATCAGATCAACCACCTGCTCAATCACACCGAAGACAGCCTGCGCCGCTCGCGCAATGCCCTGGGCAACCTGGGGCATGCGCTGAAGACGCCGCTGGCGGTGCTGCTCAGCCTGGCCGCCAGCGAGCGCCTGCAGGCATTGCCCGAGGTGCGCGCGCAGATGCGCGAGCAACTGCAGCAGATCCAGCAGCGCCTGGCCCGGGAGCTCAACCGTGCGCGCCTGGCCGGGGATGCGCTGCCCGGCGCGCAGTTCGACTGCGATGCCGAGCTGCCGGGGTTGCTGGCTACCTTGGCGATGATCCATGGCGAAGGGCTGTTGCTGGAACACGACGTACCGCCCGGGCTGTTGTTGCCTTGGGATCGCGAAGACCTGCTGGAGCTGCTCGGCAACTTGCTGGACAACGCCTGCAAATGGGCTGACAGCGAGGTGCGTGTGGGCATGGCGGCGACCACCGAGGGTTATCAGCTGTGGGTCGACGACGATGGCCCCGGCATTCCCGAAGCGCAGCGCCTGCAAGTGCTCGAGCGCGGCTCGCGGCTGGACGAGCAGGTCGACGGGCACGGCCTGGGGCTGGGTATCGTGCGCGATATCGTCGACGCCTGGGGCGGGCGCATCGTCTTGCTGGATAGCCCGCAGGGCGGGTTGCGGGTGAGTATCGAGTTGCCGCGTAAAAATCGTTGATCGCCATCGCGGGGTGTCCCGCGATAGGCGTGGGAGCGGGCTTGCCCCGCGATGAGGATCAGATCAACCCTGCAAAAAAATTGCAGTACAGCCGCAGTTTTTTGAATTGGCAGGCCTACCTGCCCTCCCGGCACAATCCCCCCACGAAACCATCCGGTTTCCATCTCTCCACGGACGGAGCCCCTTGCGTTATTGCCTATGCAATACCGGGCCCAGGTGCGTTTGCGCTGGGCTTTCTTTTCAAATCAAAAAAACACGACGCTATTACTTCGATGCCTGCCCCCCGCCCCGAAACCCGTCTGCAGCGCCTGCTCCCGGCGCCCCTGAACATCCCCCCCAAAGAATGGCTGCGCGCAGGCCTTGGCGCGCTGCTCGGCCTGTTCCTCGCCGGTTACCTGTGCAGCCTGGCCTACGGCCCATCGATTGCCTTGCACCTGCTCGGCCCATTGGCGGCCTCGGCGGTGCTGGTGTTCGCCGTGCATTCCGGGCCGCTGGCCCAGCCGTGGCCGGTGGTGGGCAGCTACGCGCTGGCCGGCGTCGTGGGCCTGGCCATGCGCCACGGTTTTGGCGACGGGCTGTGGGTGGCGGCAGCCGCGCTGGCGGTTGCCACCCTGGTGATGTGCCTGCTGCGCTGCCTGCACCCGCCGGGTGGCGGCGTGGCGGTCAGTGCGGTGCTGGCCGATCCGGGGCTGGTGGCGATGGGCGACCACCTGCTCGAGCCGGTGCTGCTCAATGCACTGATCCTGGTCGCTGTCGCGGTGCTCTACAACCGCCTCACCGGCGTGCGTTACCCCAAGGGCGCCGCGCCGCGCAAAGACCTGCACCACACCCATGACCCGCTGCCCGGCGCGCGGGTGGGCATCAACGCCGACGACCTGGACCAGGCCCTGGAAGACATCGGCGAGTTCGTCGACGTGACCCGCGACGAGCTGGAGCGGATCATCCTGGCCACCGAGCAGCATGCGTTGCAACGCAGCCTTGGCGGTATCACCGCAGGTTCGGTGATGTCCCGCGATGTGCAGTCGGCCACGCCGCGCACCAGCCTCGAACAGGCCTGGAAGATGCTCGCCAGCCATCACCTGAAAACCTTGCCGGTGCTGGACAACGGCCGCCTGGTGGGCATCGTCAGCCTCAGCGACCTGGTCGGCCCGGCCATGGCGCGCGGGCGTTTCAGTTGGCGTGGCATGTTCCGCCGCAACACGGTGCGCCTGGAGCAGGTAATGAGCCGGCGAGTGGTCAGTGTGAGCAGCCAGCACCCGCTGGAGCGCCTGTTGCCACTGCTCAGCGAGCAGGGCCTGCACTGCCTGCCGGTGCTCGACGGCGACAGCCTGGTGGGGGTGATCACCCAGACCGACCTGATCGCCGGCCTCAAGCGGCACCTGCTGACGGCGGCCGCCCAGGGCTCAGACCACCGGGTCCCAGCGCTGTGACCAGTCGCTTTCGCCGGCGGCCACCAGCCGGCGCAACACCGCGAAGGACTGCTGCAGGGCCTCGCTGTCGCGTTCGCGGGCATACACCAGGAAGGTCGGGTAGGTGAACTCCGGCGCTTCGGGCACCCGCTCGAACACGCCGCTTTGCAGGTAGGCCTGTACCACCCGGGTGCGGAAGTAGCCGCTGCCGCCCTGGTCGAGGATGAACTGCAGGGCCAGCGGCCCAAGGTTGAAGCTCAGCGCCGGGCGTGACAGCTCGGGCAGGGCGGCGTCGTGCTGGCGGCGGAAGGCCTCGCCCCAGTCGATGTAGATGTACGGCTCGGGCCGGTCCACCCGGCGTATGCGGATCAGCTTCTCCTCCATCAACTGCTCCACCTGCAGGCCCGGGCCGTAGGTCGGCTGGTACACCAGCGCGGCGTCCAGCAGGCCCATCTCCACCTTGCGCAACAGCGACTCACCGTCGCTGACTTCGCTGCGGATCGCGTGGCCTTGCAGTTCGCGGTGCAGCGCGCTGACCCAGTCGAGCATCATCGGGTTGCCCAGGCTCACCTCGCCGCCCACATGCAGTACCTGCTGGCAGCCCTGGGGCAGCGGCAGGTCGCGGCGCGCGGCTTCCCAGGTCTGCACCAGCTGGTTGGCGTAGCTGACGAAGGCCTCACCATCACTGGTCAGGCTGGCGCCGTTGCGGCTGCGCACGAACAACTGGCAGCCCAGTTGCCGTTCCAGCCGTTGCACCCGCGCGGTGATGGCCGTCTGCGACACGAACAGGCGCTCGGCGGCGGCGACCAGGCTGCCGCAACGCACGATTTCCAGGAAGGTTCGGGCCTGATCGATGTCCATGTTGCTGCTCTGTGGCGGAAAGGGCGCCTAGTCTAGAGGCTTTGCACCGAAATAGGGCGTTATAGGGCCCGGCGAGTAACATCAGCCTTCGGGAATCGCCACCCGCGTGCTGGCCTTCACCTCGCGCAGCGCCAGGCTCGACTGGATCGAGGCGATCCCCAGCTGCCGGCGCAGCACCTGTTCGATGAATTCACTGTAGCTGTCCAGGTCCTCGGCCAGCACTTGCAGCAGGTAATCGGCATCACCGGTGATCTTGTGGCAGGCGACCACCTCGGGCAGCGCGCGCACCACCGCCTCGAAGTCGTCCGGCGCCTTGTCGCCGTGGCTGGCGAAACGTACCTGGACGAAGGCAAGGATCTCCAGGCCCAGCAGGCGGCGGTCGAGGTTGGCCTGGTAGTCGCGGATCACGCCTTCTTCTTCCAGGCGTCGGCGCCTGCGCCAGCAGGGCGTGACGCTGAGCGACAGGCGCTCGCTCAGCTCGGCGTTGGACAGGCTGGCGTCGGCCTGCAGCAGGGCGAGCAGGGCGCGGTCGGTATCGTCGAGGGCGACGTGCTTGGATAATTTTTTCGCCATGGGTGCCAGTCCTGAAATAACAGACTCGAAAAGCTAACATTACGAGTCGATAAAGCAAAGAACACCCAGCGATGACGCAATAGCCTAGTGGTCAATCAACCACCACACAGGCTTCGCCAGCATGTTGACCGTCTTCAGCGCCAACCACCGCCTGCACCATGGCACCGAACTCAAGGATGGCGTGCTCAAGCCATCGTTCGAACAACCCAGCCGCGCCGACACCGTGTACGACCGGGTGCGCACGGTCGGCCTGGGCGATATCGTCTCGCCGCAGGCGTTCGGCCGCGCCTGCTACGTCAAGGCCCACAGCGAGCGTTACGTGCACTTCCTGGAAACCGCCTGGCAGCAGTGGACCGCCCTGGGCCGCAGCCACGACGCGTTGCCATTGGTGTGGCCGGTACGCGACCTGGCTGGCGAGCGGGTGCCTCGGCATATCGATGGCCAGCTCGGGTTCTTCGCCATGGACGCCGGCGCGCCGATCACCGCCACCACCTGGCAGGCGGTGAAGACCAGCGCCGACCTGGCCCTGACGGGGCTTGAACTGCTCGACCAGGGCCAGCAGGCCGCCTTCGCCCTGTGCCGCCCGCCGGGGCATCACGCCGCCCGCGAGTACATGGGCGGTTACTGCTACCTGAACAACGCCGCCATCGCCGCCGAGCATGCCTTGACCCGCGGGGCGGCCAAGGTGGCGGTACTGGACGTCGACTTCCACCACGGCAACGGCACCCAGACCATCTTCTACGACCGCCCGGACGTGCTGTTCGTCTCGCTGCACGGCGAGCCGGCGGACTCCTATCCCTACTTCAGCGGCTACGCCGACGAGCTTGGCGCAGGCGCGGGCGAGGGCTTCAACCTCAACCTGCCGCTGCCCAAGGGCACGCGCTGGGCGGCCTACCAGCAGGCCCTGGAGCAGGCCTGTGCGCGCCTGCGCCGCCATGCGCCCGAGGTGCTGGTGGTATCGCTGGGCGTGGACACCTTCAAGGACGACCCGATCAGCCACTTCCAGCTCGACAGCCCGGACTACCTGGCCATGGGCCGGATGATCGCCGCCGTGGGCGTGCCGACCCTGTTCGTCATGGAGGGCGGCTACATGGTCGATGAGATCGGCATCAATGCGGTGAACGTGCTGACCGGGTTCGAAGAAGCCCGCGGCTAAGGCTGTGTATGGCCAATCGCTGGCAAGCCAGCTCCCACAGGTTTTTGTGGGAGCCGGCTTGCCGGCGATAGGGCCAACACCGCCACACAAGTTTCAAAACTGCCTCGAAAACACCAACAACAAACCCAGAGGTTTCCCCATGCAGCCTGATTCTTCGGCAGCCCCAAGCGGCCGCCACCTGCAACGCACCCTGAGCAACCGCCATATCCAGCTGATCGCCCTCGGTGGCGCTATCGGCACCGGCCTGTTCATGGGGTCGGGCAAGGTCATCGCCTTGTCCGGCACCTCGATCCTGCTGGTCTACATGATCATCGGGTTCTTCCTGTTCTTCGTCATGCGCGCCATGGGCGAGCTATTGCTGTCAGACCTCAACTTCAAGTCGTTCGCCGACTTCGCCGGCGCCTACATCGGCCCGCGCGCGGCGTTTTTCCTCGGCTGGTCGTACTGGCTGAGCTGGAGCGTGGCAGTGGTCGGCGATGCGGTGGTGGTCGGTGGCTTCTTCCAGTACTGGTTCCCCGGGGCGCCGGCCTGGGCGCCGGCGCTGGCGATGCTGGTCACCCTGTTCACCCTCAATGTGCTGACGGTGAAAGCCTTCGGCGAGGTCGAGTTCTGGTTCGCGATCATCAAGATCATCGCCGTGCTGGCACTGATCGCCGTGAGCCTGGTGCTGATTGCCACGGCGTTCGTGTCGCCCACCGGGGTGACCGCTTCGCTGTCGCACCTGGTGCAGCCGGAAGCGGCGTTTCCCCATGGGCTTACTGGTTTCTTCGCGGGCTTCCAGATCGCCATCTTCTCGTTCGCCGGCACCGAGCTGATCGGCACCACCGCCGCCGAAACCCGCGACCCGCGGCGCAGCCTGCCCAAGGCGATCAACGCGATCCCGGTGCGCATCATCCTGTTCTATGTGGTGGCCCTGGCCTGCATCATTGCCGTGACCTCGTGGGCCAAGGTCGCGCCCAACCGTAGCCCGTTCGTCGAGCTGTTCCTGCTGGCCGGCTTCCCGGCGGCGGCGGGCATCGTCAACTTCGTGGTGCTGACCTCGGCTGCGTAGTCGGCCAACAGCGGCGTGTTCTCCACCAGCCGCATGCTGTTCGGCCTGGCCGAGCGCAGCCAGGCACCCGGTGTGTTCCGGCGCCTGTCGGGCAACAGCGTGCCGCTGGCCAGCCTGGGCTTCTCGTGCCTGTTGATGCTGCTGGGGGTGCTGCTGCTGTTCATCTTCCCCGAAGTGATGACGGTGTTCACCCTGGTGTCGAGCCTGTCGGCGGTGCTGGTGATCTACACCTGGTCGACCATCCTGGTGGCCTACCTGGGCTACCGCCGACGTCACCCCGAGCGCCACGCCCAGGCCAGCTTCCGCCTGCCCGGCGGGGTGCCGATGGCCTGGCTGAGCCTGGCGTTCCTGCTGTTCGTGCTGGTGCTGCTGGCACTGCAGCCGGACACCCGCATGGCGCTGTACGCGATGCCGCTGTGGTTCGCCGGCCTGGCCATCGCCTACCGGCGCCTGGCCGGACGCGGGCAAAGCCTGCCAGCCGCCCAGTCAACCCTCTGAACCCTGGCGCCACGTGCCGGCGCAGCCTGCTGCAAATCTGCATAAGGGTTGCGACTTTAGTCCGGTGGCGGGCACGTGGCGCCGGTCCATACTCAAGGTTCGCCCTTCAATAACAACAAGTACCGGGTTGCGAACCAATGACCTATCAGCACAGTTACGCCCATTCCATCGCCAACCCTGCGGCCTTCTGGCAGGCCCAGGCCGACCAGCTGGCCTGGCAGCGCAAGCCAACCCTGACCCTGCAGCAGAACCCCGACGGCACCCACCGCTGGTTCGCCGACGGCCGCCTGAACAGCTGCCATCTGGCCCTCGACCATCAGATCGAGCTGGGCCGGGGCGAGCAGTTGGCGCTGATCTACGACTCGCCGGTGACCGGCGTGCAGCAGACCTACACCTACCTGCAACTGCGCGACGAAGTGGCGCGCCTGGCCGGCCTGCTGCGCACGCTTGGGGTGGGCAAGGGCGACGGGGTGATCATCTACATGCCGATGGTGCCGCAGGCGGCCATGGCCATGCTCGCCTGCGCACGCATTGGCGCGGTGCATTCGGTGGTGTTCGGCGGCTTTGCCGCCAACGAACTGGCGTTGCGTATCGATGATGCCCGGCCGGTGCTGTTGCTCACCGCTTCCTGCGGGCTGGAGTTCGACCGGGTGATCGAATACAAGCCGCTGGTCGACCGTGCCCTGCAACTGGCCCGCCACCAGCCGCAGCAGGTGCTGGTGCTGCAGCGCCAGCAGGCGCGTGCCGAGCTGCAGCCGGGGCGCGACCTGGACTGGCAGCAAGCGCTGGCCGGCGCAGAGCCGGTGGCCCCGGTCGAGCTGGACGCAGGCGACCCGCTGTACATCATGTATACCTCCGGCACCACCGGCAAACCCAAGGGCATCGTCCGTGAAAACGGCGGCAACGCCGTGGCCCTGTGCTACGCCATGCGCCACATCTATGGCATGCAGGCGGGCGATGTGTGGTGGGGCATTTCCGATGTGGGTTGGGTGGTCGGCCATTCGCTGATCGTTTATGGGCCCTTGATGAGTGGCTGCACCACGGTGTTCTACGAAGGCAAGCCGATCCGCACGCCCGATGCCTCGGCATACTGGCGCATCGTCGAGCAATACAAGGTCAACGCGCTGTTCTGCGCACCAACTGCGATGCGCGCGATTCGCAAGGAGGATCCGGAAGGCGAGCTGATCCGCCGTCACGACCTGGGCTCGTTGCGGCAACTGTTCCTGGCGGGCGAAAAGCTCGATTCCAGTACCCATGAATGGCTGGAGCGGGTCAGTGGCAAACCGGTGCACGACCACTGGTGGCAGACCGAGACCGGTTGGCCGGTCACCGCCCCCTGCGTGGGCCTCGAGGGCAGTGCGGCCCGGCCAGGCTCGAGCAACCGCGCGGTGCCGGGTTACCACGTGCAGGTGCTGGACGACGACGGCAAGCTACTGGGGCCGAACCAGCAGGGCGCCATCGTTATCGCCTTGCCATTGCCGCCTGGCTGCAGCCAGACGCTGTGGGGCGACCACGAGCGCTATTTGCAGGCCTATCTGCACAACTATCCGGGGTATTACCACACCGGTGACGGTGGCTACCTGGATGACGACGGTTTCGTCTACATCATGGGCCGCACCGACGATGTGATTAACGTCTCGGGCCATCGCCTGTCGACCGGCGAGATGGAGGACCTGGTGGCCCGCCACCCGGCGGTGGCCGAATGTGCCGTGATCGGTGTGCACGACGAGATCAAGGGCCAGGTGCCGCTGGCGCTGGTGGTGCTCAAGGACGGGCAGGGCATCGGCGAGCTGCAGTTGCAGGGCGAGCTGGTGGCCAGTGTGCGCGAGCATATCGGTGCGCTGGCCTGCTTCAACCGGGTGCGCCTGGTCAAGCGCCTGCCCAAGACCCGCTCGGGCAAGATTCTGCGTGCAGTGCTGCGCAAGATTGCCGATGGGCAGGACTATGTGCCGCCTTCGACCCTGGATGATCCGGCGGTGCTGGGGGAGATCGAGGGGGTGTTGGCGGATTTGCCAAGGGCAGGGTGACGCCATCGCCGGCAAGCCGGCTCCCACACTGTGGACTGCAATTGCCTGATTTTTGTGGGAGCTGGCTTGCCAGCGATGACGCCGTTTCAGGATGTGCTGTCTGGCGGCCCCACCTGATGCAGCTGCCCCAGCCGGCTGCGGGTACGCATCAGGTCGGCAATCGCCCCGCCCAGGCTTTCCTGCAGGGCCCGCTGGCCGATCACCGTCAGCTGGCGGTCCTGGTCATACAGCACATCCACCAGGTTGACGAAGCGTTGCTGCGCCGCCAGCGAACATTCGGCCAGGTCGTCCAGCCCGTCGATGATCCATTGATCGTACTGCTCGGCCAGCGCCAGGTAGTCGATCACTGCGGTGGGCTGTTCGCACAACCCGTTGAAGCTGAACATTACCCGCCGGCCATCCACCGCCAGGGCGCGCAATGGCCGGTTGTTGACCTGCAGCGTGGTCGGCTGCCGGGTTGGCAGGTCAAGGCCCTGGCGCTGCGCCGCATTCCCCGGCCAGACGTAACGCCCCTGGGTGAAGCACTGGTGCTCGCGGTTGGCCGGCAGGCTGCGAAAATCGGTATCGCCGCCCACTTCCAGCACCTGCATGCGGCCATTGATCAGGCGGATCACCGGCAGGAAGCGTTCGTGGTAGAGCGGGTTGGGCAGCAGCCCCTCGGGCGCGTAGTTGGAGGTCACCAGCAGGAAGATGCCGCGTTCGAACAGGGCGTTGAACAGCCGGGTCAGCAGCATGGCGTCGCCGATGTCGTGCACGTGGAATTCATCGAAGCACAGTACCTGCACGTCACCCAGCAATTCGTCGAGGGTCGCCCCCATGGCATCGTCCAGTGCCCGGTGGCGGTGCATGCCCTGGTGCAGGCGGGCGAAGAAGTCGTGAAAGTGCAGGCGACGCTTCTGCGTCACCGGCGCCGCCGCGAAGAAATTGTCGAGCAGCCAGCTCTTGCCGCGGCCAACCGAGCCGTGCAGGTACAGGCTGCGTGGCTGCCCGTCGCCCTGGGCCGCCAACTGCGCGGCCATGGCTTCGATCACCCGGCACTGGCCGTCGCTCAGGGTGTAGCCGCGTTCGCTGGCCTTGTCCCGGAAATGCGCCATCAGCGCGCCGGCCTGTGGCGCAGGGCCGCGCAGGCGTTGGTTGAGTTGGCGCAGGGGGGCTGGAATCCAGGTGGACAACGGCATGCTCCTAGGCAGGGAAAGGGCAGGGCGCAGCGCGCGACGGGGATTTTGACCAATAGGGAATGTACCCGGCAAGCCCTCTGAACGGCCTGTAGGAGCGGCCTTGTGCCGCGAAAGGGCCGCTCCTACAAGAGGACAGTGCTCCCACAACCTGCGGTGGATGGGCCAGGCAAAACGGTCGATTTTTACTAACCTGCTGTTTTCCAGCGTTTTTTTTGAAAAAAAAGCTTCCCACCTGCAAACAACGCTGGTAAAGTGCCGGCCATTCCCGAGCAGCAACAAGCTGAACGGTGAATGATCAGATCGACAGTGCATCAGTCACTTGTCATATCCGATACAGGGGCGTCGCCAAGCGGTAAGGCAGCAGGTTTTGATCCTGCCATGCGTTGGTTCGAATCCAGCCGCCCCTGCCATTTTCTCTATCTCTGCGCAGTATCTCGCTATCGCCTCAGGGCGATTTTTTCGTTTCTGTCCCCCGGTTTTCCAGCAGCTCGGCCAGTGCCAGGGCCAGCACGTGCTCGTGCACCGGTTTCTGGATCAACAGGCTGTTCGGCAGCTCCATGTTGTCCAGCTCGGCGTAGCCGGTGAGGAACACCACCGGCAGTTGCGGGAAATGCTCGCGGGCCGCCAGGGCCAGTTGCGCGCCATTGAATTCGGGCATGGCGAAGTCGGTAAGCAGCAGGTCGGTGCGCTCGTCGAGCTGGGCCAGGGCCTGTTCGCCGCTGTGCGCCTCGCGTACCTGGTAGCCCAGGCGACGCAACAGGTCGCCGATCAGTTCACGTACCAGGTGGTCGTCATCCACCAGCAGGATGTGGCGGTTGCCACCATCGGCCAGCTGGCTGCAGACCCTGGACGGAGCCGGCGGCGTGGCGCTGGCCTGTGCCCGGACGGCGGGCAGGTACACGCTGACCTGGGTGCCGCGCCCGGGTGTGCTCTGCAGGCTCACGCCGCCACCGGATTGCTTGGCGAAGCCAAATACCTGGGCCAGGCCCAGCCCCGACCCCTTGCCGACGCCCTTGGTGGTGAAGAATGGCTCGAACACCTTGGCCGCGACTTCTTCGCTCATGCCGCAACCGGTGTCGCGAATGCTCAGCATCACGTACTCACCGGGTTCCGGGTCTTGCGGGTTGCGCGGCGGGGCGCTGATACGGGTGTTGCGGGTGGCCAGGGTCAGTTGGCCGCCGCCGGGCATGGCATCGCGGGCGTTGATCGCCAGGTTGAGGATGGTCATCTCGGTCTGGGTCGGGTCGGTGAGCGCTTGCCACAGCTGGGTGTCCAGCTCCAGGCGTACCGAGACGCTGCCGCCCAGGGTGCGCCGCAGCAACTCCTCCAGCCCGGACAGGGTCCGGTTGAGGTTCAGCGGCACAGGCTCCAGGCGCTGCTTGCGCGAGAAGGCCAGCAATTGCGCAGTCAGCTTGGCGCCGCGCTCGCCGGCCTCGCGAATGTTCTGCAGGCGCTTGCCGGCCTTGTCCAGCCGGCCGTTGTCCAGCTCGCTCTGGAGGAAACTGGCGCCCGTGAGAATCACCGTCAGCAGGTTGTTGAAGTCGTGGGCCACCCCGGCGGTGAGCTGGCCAACCGCTTCCAGCCGTTGCATCTGTTGCAGCGCGGCTTCGACGCGCTCACGCTCGGCGATCTGTTCGCGCAGGCGTTCGTTGGCCTTGGCCAGGTCCAGGGTGGCTTCGCGCTCGCTGCTGATGTCGCGGGCTACCACGTGCAGCAGCGTGTCGTCCGCCACCACCACCCAGGACAGCCAGCGCTGCTGGCCGCTGGCGTGGAGGATGCGGCCGATGAAGCGTGCGCTGCTGTGGCCGAGCGACAAGGTGGCGAGCTGCGTGAGCAAGGCGTCCTGATCATCCTCGTGCAGCAGCTGCAGCAGCGAGATCTGCCCCAGGCGTTCACGGCTGAAGCCCAGGCAGGCCTCCCAGGCTGGGTTCAGCGCCACGGGGGTGAGGTCCTTGTTCAGTACCGCCAGCAAGTCCTGGGACAGCTCCCAGGCGCGGTCGCGTTCGCGGGTGCGGCGCTCGACGCGCTCACCGAGCATTTCATTGAGTTGCTCCAGGGCACGGGTGGCCTGGCGCTGGCTGTGGATGTCCTGCAGCACCCCGGTAAATCGTACGCAGCGGCCCTCGCTGAACTGGGTTTGGCCGCTGGACAGCAGCCAGCGTGGCTCCAGATCGCCGGCCTGGGCAACGCGGAACTCCACCCGGTAACTGCCATCCCTGTCCGGGTGCATGGCTTGCTCGACCGCCTCACGCACCCGTGGCAGGTCATCGGGGTAAATGCCGGCATAGAACAGGTCGAGGCTCATTGTGGTGTCGAGCGGCAGGCCGAACAGCATCTTGCAGCGTTCATCCCAGCGCATCAGGCCATCCTGCGGGTGATAGTCCCAGGTACCCATGCCCGCGGCATCGATGGCGATGCGCGCGCGCGCCTCGACATCCGCCAGGGCTTGTTCGGCGTGGCGCCGGCGCTGACGCTCCTGCACTTCGCCCAAAGCCCGACGCACGGCCTTGGGCAGCAATGTCAGGTTCTTCTTCAGCACATAGTCGGTGGCACCCAGGCGGATCATCTCTACCGCGTGTTCTTCGCCGTAGATACCAGAGAGGAAGATGAACGGTACGTCAGGTGCCAGGCGTTGGGCTGTGGCCAAAACGTCGGCGCCGGACGAACTCGGCAGCACGCAGTCGCAGAGGATCAGGTCGAAGTGGCCCTCACGCAGGGCCTGCTCGGCCCCAACATGCTCGAACACCCGCTGTGGCTGCACCTGCAGCCCGCTGCGCTCCAGGCGCAACAGGATCAGCTCGGCATCCATGCTGCTGTCTTCGACCATCAGCAGTTTCAACGGTGTTTGCTGCATCGTGCGGGCCTCAGTGGTTCAGGTGCTTCGCGCCGGGCACGGGTTCGTCGAGCAGTGCCCAGAACCCCTTGAGGCCCGCGATGGCGCTGACGAAGCCTTTGAACTCCACGGGCTTGACCAGATAAGCGCTGACGCCCAGTGCATGGGCGCGCTGCAGATCGGGCTGCTCCTGGGACGACGTCAGCATGATGATCGCAATACTGCGCAACTGCGGGTGGGCGCGTACCTGCGCCAGAACCTCCAGGCCATCGACCTTGGGCAATTTGAGGTCTAGCAGCATCGCGGCCGGATTCCCCTCGGCACGCCCGGCGTAAGTGTTGCGCCGCAACAGGTAGTCTAGGGCATCGGCACCGTCGCGCAGCACGATCACCTCGTTGGCCAGCTGGCTACGTTCCAGTGCCAGTTGGGTCAGCTCTAGGTCCCTGGGGTTGTCTTCGACCAGCAGGATGGGCTTGAGCATGATCGTCAGCGACCTGAGGCAGTCGTCGGTTGGTGGGGGAGGGTGAAGTGGAAGCTGGCACCCTGATCGGGCTGGCCGTTGGCCCACACCCGGCCATCGTGGCGCTCGATGATCCGCCGCACGCTGGCCAGGCCGATACCGGTGCCTTCGAACTCCTCCATGCGGTGCAGGCGCTGGAACACGCCGAACAGCTTGTCGACGTAGGCCATGTCGAATCCCACCCCGTTATCGCGCACGTACACCTCGGTTTCGTGGCGGTGGCGCACGGCGCCGATCTCGATATGGGCGGATTTGCGGCCACGGCTGTACTTGATGGCGTTGGCGATCAGGTTGTGCAGGACCATGTTGATGAACGCCGGGTCGGCGATCACCCTGGGCAGTGGCGCCCCCGCCCAGCTGATCGTCCGCCCGGCGTAGTCCGGTGCCAACTCCGTGCGGATCACCTCGACCAGCGCATTCAAATCGACATCGCATAGACGCAGCGCCGAGCGGCCCATCTGCGAGAAGTTGAGCAGGTTGTCGACCAGGGTGCCGGCAAATTGCGCGGCTTCCTCGATGTGGCCGAGGAAGCGCTTGCCACGTTCGGTCAACTGCGCGCCTTCGATCTCGCCCAGCAACTCGCTGTAGCCGGCGATATGGCGCAGCGGTGCGCGCAAGTCATGGGACACGCTGGAGGAGAACGCCTCGAGTTCCTGGTTCGAACGCTTCAGCTCGACCGCCAGTTGCGCCAGCTCTTCGGCCTTGCGCAGGACAATGCCCAGCACCGCGCCGCGCAGTTCGGTCACGCCTTCGATGGTCAGCGGGTCCCAGGCGGCACTGAAACCACGGACCTCCTCCTGCCAGCAGTCGAAACTGTGCCGCGGGTTGAGGTTGCCCAGCGGGCCTGGCTGTTTATCCGGGCGCCCGGCCCAGTTCAGCGTGTGTGCCTGTTCGGCGCGGAACCACAGCAGGTAGTGCGAGTGCAGCTGCGAGATGGCCACCGCCAGCACGCCGGCGGCATGCTCGGCCAGCTCTGGCAGCCCCTCGACGTCGCGGCGTACGTTGTCGGTGTGGAACAGCGTCTCGTCGTCACGCTCGGCCAGCCAGCGCACCAGGGCATTGACCTGCGCCGCCGGTGGGGTCTTGCCAATCAGTTCGCAGCGCTCGGCGCTGATGATCGCCGCGCCCGAGGCCCCGGCAAACTGCAGCATCACCTCGGGCAGGGCCAACAAGCCTGCGCTGACGCTGTCGTGGTCGGCCATCGACGCGAGCATGCGCACGATGTGCTGGCGCAGGTCGAGCCGTCGGCGCGTGCTGGCGTGCTTCTCGTGGGCTTCGATCTGCAGCGACAGCACATTGGCGATCAGTTCGCAGGCGGTGCGGGTCTGGAAGCCGACTGCGCGGGGTTGGTCGTGATGGCACGAGATCAGGCCCCAGAGCTGGTCATCGACCACGATCGACAGCGACATCGAGGCCTGGGTGCCCATGTTGCGCATGTACTGCAGGTGCACCGGGGAGACGCTGCGCAACGCCGCGAAGGTCATGTCCAGGGCCTTGCCGGTGCGCGGGTTGGTGGCAGGCAGCAGCGGGGAGGGCTGGTAGTCGGCGTCCTCGATCACCCGGATGCGGTTGATGCGGTACAGCTCACGGGCCTGGCGCGGAATATCCGATGCAGGGAAGCAATGGCCCAGAAAAAGGGGATAGCCGGGGTCGGCGTGCTCGGCGAGTACCGTGCCGGTGCCCTGGGCATCGAAACTGTAAGCTTTGACCCGGCCAAAGCCGGTGATGCGCTTGATTTGCCGCACCGATCGCTGCAGCAGTTCTTCGATGCTGGCGACCTGGTGCAGGGCGCTGATGAAGGCGCGTACCAGCGGGTAGTAGTCGCCTTGCTGGGCGTCCGTTTCACGACAGGTTTCGAATTCGAGGATGAGCACCTGGTCGTGGCGGTGGGCGAGCATCCGTAGCGTGGCCTGGCAAGGCGCTTTCTCGTGCAGGCGCACATCACCGATATGAAAGGGGAAGACCTCGTCGACGGGCAGGCGGCCAAGCTGGCCACGCAGGTCGTAGGTCCTGTCGAGCAGCGCGGGCAGGGCCTGGCCAAGCAGCGCGCTGGCTGGCATGCCCAGCCATTGGTCGATGTTTTCGCTGGCCTGCAGGATGCGCAGGTCATGCTCGTCCAGAACCAGCAGGAAGCCTTGGGGCTGGATGCAGCCAGGCACCTGGATCGGTTCCTCGGCGCAACGCTCCATGGCTTGGTCGAGCGGATTAGCGGTAGTGCTCAAAGTTATCTCCTGCAGGTTCCTTCCATGCATGAGGCATGACGTTAACAGAAGGCTGGATGTTTTTGTCGGAACAAGGTGTTTTGGGATGTGGGATGTACCGACACATCCCGGAGGTCGAGATGAAATTCCGCAGCGGTTGTTACGTGTTTCCCGCACCTTGTCAGCCATTTTCATTAATGCCAAAGAGGGGGATCCCACGGCTGTTCGGATCCGATCGCGCTGCTACGCTCAAGCTCAACCCTTCCAGACAAGGATCGACCGCTGATGCAACGCTTGATGGCCGCGCTGTTGGGCCTGTGGTTGAGCGGCAGTGCCGTGGCTGCAGAGTTTCTCGTTGACGTGCAGGTGCGCGTGCAACGCGGCTGCATGCTGGTCGGCCAGCAGCGCGAGGCAGGTGCCCAGGCCCTCGGGGTGATCGACCTGGGCAGCGCAGCCCGGCTGGACGGGCCGGGCGCGCCCTTGAGCGGCGCATTGTTCAGCCAGCGCCCGCCGCGCCTGGAGTGCAACCCCGATACCCCCTATCAAGTGCGCGTCGATGGCGGCCAGCATGGCGGCACCGGTGCGCTGCGCTACCTGGCCAGCGACGACCGCCAGGCCAAGCCGATCCCTTATCGCCTGTTCCGCGACGCCGCCTGGCGCGAGCCGCTTGAGGTGGGGGTGGCGCAGTCGGCGCGGGTGCCGGGCAGCGGTTCGGTGGAGCTGCCGCTGTTTGCGCGGATCGACACCCTGGCCTGGGTGCCGCGCGCAGGCCTGTACGCCGACCTGCTCAAAGTCACGGTCACCTGGTGAGGAGCCACGCCACCATGCACAAGGACGCGCTGCAACGCACTTCGCTACTGCTGCTCACCCTCGGCCCGCTGTTGCTGCCCAGTGGCGCCGCCCATGGCACCAGCACCGGCTTCATCCAGGCTCGCCTGGTGATCAGTGCGGCCTGCCAGATCGACAGCGGCCAGCAGCCGGCGTCGCTGGGCAACCCCGGGCTGATCGACTTCGGCGCCCGCGGCCCGACCTGGGACCAGGCGCTGACCAGCCGGGTGGACGAGGCGGGCGGCGAGGGCAGCCTGCAGATCAGTTGCTCGCCGCAGGTGCGTGCCTTCAGCGTGCGGATCAATGGCGGGCTCAATGGCAGCGACGGCGTGCGCCGGCTGAGCAATGGCCGTGAACTGATCCCCTACCAACTGGCGGTCGACCCAAGCGGCAACGGCCGCTATGTGGTCGGCCAGGCCCGTACCTTCACCATCAGCGGCACGCAGCAGGTGCCCGTGCCTATCTACGGCGTGGTGGTCGCGCAACCGCGCGCGCTGCCTGCCGGGCTGTATCGCGACACCCTCAGGGTGACACTGGACTGGTAACACGCAAGGAGACCCTCATGCCCAAGCACATGACCCGCTGCATCCTCGTCGGCCTTGGCCTGGCGCTGACAGCCCAGGCCCAGGCGGCCACGGTTACCGGCACCATCAACTCGACCCTGACGCTGACCGCCGCCTGCCAGGTCAACGGCACTGGCGGCACTTCGGGGCTGAACTTCGGCAACCTCAATTTTGGCACCCAGGATTCGCTGTTCACCGCGGCCAACGGGCAAGTGCTCGGTGGCGGCGGTGGCGCCATGAGCATCCTCTGCTCTTCGGGCACCATACCGGTGATCAAGGTGCGCGGCGGCTCCCATGACGGGCAGTCAGCCGGCGGTACCCGCGCGCTTGCCGATGGCTCCGGCAACTTCGTGCCCTATGACTTCTACACCGACGCCGGGCACACCACCCCGCTGGCCATCGACGGCACCATCACCCTGCCGACCAGCACCGGCGTGGCGCAGACCGTCAACCTGTATGGCCAGGCGCGCGGCAAGGCGGGCCTGCCGGCCGGGGTGTACACCGACACGGTGGCGGTCGAGCTGAGCTTCTGAGCCATGCCAGGCGCATGGCGGCTGCCGGTTGTCGGGCTGGCCCTGCTGCTGGCGCAAGGCGCGCTGGCCGCGACCGGCAGCACCTTCCAGGTGAGCGCGCAGATCGTTGCCGGCTGCCTGGTGGTTGGCGGGGTGACCGCCTATGGCGTGCTGGACTTCGGCACCAGTTCGGCATTGTCCACGGCCACCTTGAGCACGTCGCTCGGTGGCACCACGGTGACCTTCCAGTGCACCCCCGGGGTGGCCATGAGCATGAGCCTGGACGGCGGCCAGAACAGCGCCAGCGGCACCCGCAACCTCAAGCGCAGCGGCGGCAGCCAGCTGCTGGCCTACCAGCTGTACCGCGACGCCGCCTTCAGCCAGAGCCTGGCCATCGGCAGCAGCGTCACCGTGAGCTACAGCGACCCGACCGCGATCAAGTTGCCGGTGTACGGCCGTACCACCTTGCCCGGCACCCTGCCGGCGGGGACCTATACCGATGTGGTGCAAGTGACGGTGAGCTGGTGAAGCCGGCGCCGTGAACCATTGGATGCAGAAGGAGAGGGGCATGGGGGCAAGCGCGAAACTGGCGCAAACGCTATTCGGGATGCTGCTGCTGGCCGGTACCCAGGCCATGGCGGCGACATCGGTGCTGATCTGGCCGATCGACCCGGTGCTGGAGGCTGAACAGAAGGCCGGCGCGCTGTGGCTGGAAAACCGTGGCACGGCGCCGGCCAGCCTGCAGGTGCGGGTGTTCGCCTGGCGCCAGGGTGAGTACCAGGAGCAGTTCCAGGCCCAGCGCGAAATCATCGGCAGCCCGCCGGTGGCCAACATCGCGCCGGGGCAGAAGCAACTGATTCGCCTGACCCGCACCGGCAGTTCGCCGGTCGGCCAGGAGCAGGCCTACCGCATCATCATCGACGAAATCCCGTCGCCGATGCCGGCCGATACCGCCAGCGACGGGCCGAAGGCGGCAATCCGCCTGCAGATGCGCTATTCGGTGCCGTTGTTCGTCTATGGCGAAGGGTTGTGGGGCAAGCCCGACCCGGACGGCAAGCGCAGTGCCGAGGGCGTGGGCAAGCCGCAGCTGAGCTGGCGCGCGGTGACGGTGCAGGGCAAGCCCTATGTCGAACTGCGCAACACCGGCCCGGTGCACGCCCGGCTCACCGATGTGGTGTTGCAGCAAGGGGGGCAGGACAAGCCCCTGGTCGAGGGGCTGCTGGGGTATGTGCTGCCGGGCGCGAGCATGCGCTGGCCGGTACCGGCCGCACCCGGTGCGGCCAGTGTGCTCAAGGGGCGGGTCAACGGTCAGGAGGTTGCGCAAGCCATCCGGCAAGGGCAGTGACGCGGCATTGAACGAACGACAGGGGCCAGGGAGGACCCGACAATGGTTGGACATCGTGTGTGAGTTGGGTGCGGGTGGCAGCGCACCGTGTGTGGCTGGGCCTGGCGGTACTGGTGTCCGGTGTGGGCGTGGCCGACGAATTGCCGCCGCCACCCACCGAGCAGGCCGCCATCACCGATGCCACGCTGTACCTCGACCTGTTGGTGAACCAGGTGGGCAAGGCTGAGCTGGTGCCGGTGCAGCAGCGTACCGGGCGCCTGTACCTGGACAGCGATGTGTTGCGCGCGGCCGGCATCAAGCTGCCCAGCGAGCCCCAGGGCGAGGTGGCGCTGGACGCCATTGCCGGCTTGCACACCGACTACGACAGCCAGAACCAGCGCCTGCTGCTGCAGGTGCCAGCGGCCTGGCTGCCCGACCAGCAGGTGGGCGGGCGCAGCCTGTACCCGGCCAGCGATACCCGCACCAGCTTCGGTGCCTTGTTCAACTACGACGCCTACCTCAACGACACCGATGACGGTGGCACTTATCTGGCCGCCTGGAACGAGCTGCGCCTGTTCGACGATTGGGGCACGTTGTCCACCACTGGGCAGTGGCGCCAGGCGTTCAACGGTGCGCAAAGCGATACCCGACAGGGTTTTTTGCGCTACGACACCACCTTCCGTTACACCGACGAGCAGCGGCTGCTGACCTATGAAGCCGGCGACCTGGTCACCGGCGCCTTGCCCTGGAGCACCTCGGTGCGTATCGGTGGCTTGCAGTTGTCTCGCGACTTCGGGGCGCGTCCCGACCTGGTCACCTACCCGCTGCCGGCCTTCGCCGGTGAAGCGGCGGTGCCCACCTCGCTGGACCTGTTCATCAACGGTTACAAGAGCAGTACCACCGAGCTGCAGCCGGGCCCTTACACCCTGACCAATGTGCCGTTCATCAACGGCGCCGGCGAAGCGGTGGTGGTGACCACC
This sequence comes from Pseudomonas sp. ES1, assembly GCF_050586605.1. Lineage (NCBI taxonomy): Bacteria > Pseudomonadati > Pseudomonadota > Gammaproteobacteria > Pseudomonadales > Pseudomonadaceae > Pseudomonas > Pseudomonas sp. ES1. The sequence goes on from NZ_JBOBDM010000039.1 coordinate 38,558, forward strand.
GATGCCCTGGGCCGGCAGGTATCGACCACCTTGCCGTTCTATGTCACCAGCAGCCTGTTGGCCAAAGGCCTGACCGATTACTCGGTGGCCGCCGGCAGCCTGCGCCGCGATTACGCCGTACGCGATTTTGCCTATGGGCCGGGCGTCGCCACGGCGAGCCTGCGCCATGGCTTGTTTGACTACTTTACCGTCGAGACCCATGCCGAAACCGCCGCGTCGATGATGCTTGGTGGCCTGGGCGGCAACCTGCAACTGGGCACCTTCGGGGTACTCAACGCCGCCGTGGCCCAGAGCCGTTTCGACGGCGACACTGGCCAGCAGCTGGCGCTGGGCTACCAGTACAACAGCCGCCGGCTGGGCTTCAACTACCAGCGCATCGAGCGCCATGGCGAATATGCCGACCTGTCGCTGGTGGACAACCCCTACACCCGGCTGAGCCAGCGCAGCGAACAGGCCACCGTGAGCCTCAACCTGGACAGCTACGGCAGCCTGGGCGCTGGCTATTTCGACATACGTGCCGGTGACGGCTCGCGCACCCGGCTGATCAACCTGAGCTGGAGCAAGCCGTTGTGGGGTAACAGCAGCCTGTACCTGTCGGCCAATCGCGATGTCGGCGACAGCCAGTGGGCGGTGCAGGCGCAACTGGTGATCCCCTTCGACCTGCACGGCACCCTGGCCTTCAGCGCCGAGCGCAGCAAGGACGGCCAGGACCTGCAACGGGTCAACTACAGCCACGCGGTGCCGGTGGGCGGCGGCGTCGGCTACAACCTCGGCTATGCCACGGGCGGTACCGCCGGTGACTATCGCCAGGCCGACCTGACCTGGCGGCTGCAGTCGGTGCAGTTGCAGGCCGGGTTGTATGGCAACCCCGAGCAGATGACCCGTTGGGCTGACGCCAGCGGCTCGGTGGTGCTGATGGATGCCGGGCTGTTCGCCGCCAACCGCATCGACGACGCCTTCGTGGTGGTCAGCACCAACGGTTATGCCGATGTGCCGGTGCGCTACGAAAACCAGCAGATCGGCCGAACCGACCGCAACGGTCACTTGCTGGTGCCTTACAGCAGCGGCTACTACCGCGGCAAATACGAGATCGACCCGATGGAGCTGCCGGCCGATGTGCTGGCGCCGGAGGTGGAGCAGCGCGTGGCGGTGCGCCGCGGCAGCGGCTACCTGCTGGAGTTCCCGCTCAAGCGCGTGCTGGCGGCGAGCCTGGTGCTGGTCGACGGCAAACAGCAGGAACTCAAGCTGGGCAGCCGGGTGTTGCACCAGGAAAGTGGCGCCGAAGCGGTGGTGGGCTGGGATGGCCTGGTGTACCTGGAGAACCTGTCGCCGAGCAATCATCTGCAGGTGAGCAAGGCCGATGGCGGGCAATGCCAGGTCGCGTTCGAACTGCCCGACGGAGAGGGGCCGATCCCGCTGATCGGCCCGCTGGTGTGCCAGTGAGGGCGGCGGCGCGTTGCCTGTGGTTGCTGGCCGGTTGGATGCTGCCGGGCGCGGCCTGGGCCCTGTGCTCCTCGGTGGCGACGGCGCCGGCGGCGTTCGGCACGATCAATTCGACCCTGGTGCGCACCACGATACAGAGCGCTTCATCCAGCAACGCCGGGCTGCAGTGCACCGGCTCGTTGCTGTCGCTGCTGGCCACCAACGATCACTTCTATGCCACCATCACCTCCAGCACCAGCGGGCTGGTGGGGCCGACGGGCGACGTGATCCCCTACACGCTGTACGCCAACGCCACCACCAGTTACCCGATCAGCCGTGGTGTGCAGTTCGATTTCGCCCGTAACGGCATCATCGACGCTTTGGGGCTGCTCAATGGCACCACGCCCAAGAGCGTGCCGCTGTACCTCAAGACCGTGATTGGCGCCAACGTGGCGGCAGGCTTGTACCAGGAAACGCTGAACATCGCCTGGAGCTGGAACTACTGCGCCGGCGTCGGCGCCTTGGGCGCCTGTGTGCTGGGGCGCGATATTGGCAGCGGCAACCAGACCCTCACCGTCACCCTCACGGTCAGCAACGACTGCCAGATCACCAGCCCCAACATCAGCTTCGCCAGCGCGCCGGTGGTGGCCGGGTTCGGCACGGTGAACCAGAGCATTGGCCTGTCGTGCACCAAGGGCAGCAGCTACACGGTGGGGCTGGATGACGGGCAGAACGTGGCGGGCGGGCGACGGCGGATGAAATCCAGCGCCGGCAACTACCTGGCCTACGACATCTTCAAAAGTGGTGGCAGCGTGCGCTGGGGGGGACTGTCGTCGGCGCGGCGCTCGAGCAGCGACGCCGATGTGAACCCCGGCAATGGCACCGGCACCGGGAGCCAGACGTTCAACTACAACGCCAAGGTGTATACCGACCAGGCCACGCCGCCGGCGGGGAGCTATCTCGACAATGTGATCCTGGATGTGCAGTTCTGAGCCGGCCGGGGGAATCGTGGGAGCGGGCTTGCCCCCACGGTTGGTTCAGCGCAGATCGTCGACCATCTTCAGTAACGTCTCCAGCACCGCACCCGCCAGCGCCTTCGAGCGCTCGCCAGACCAGCCGGTACGCGGGTTCGGCGCATCGTCATGGTCCTTGAACGGCATCTCCAAGGTCAGCGACAGGCAGTCATGGGCTTGGCCCACGGCGTTGCAAGCCAAGGTCATGTTGGCCTGGCCGGGTTCGTCGCGGGTGTAGCCGTACTTGGTTTGGAAGTCCGGCGTCAGGCTGCACAGCGTGCTGCGGAACTGCTCTTCCAGCTTGGCGATACGCGGCGTGTAACCCGGGTTGCCCTCGCAGGCAGCGGTGAATACGTGGGGGATTTCCTCGTCGCCGTGGGCATCGACGAAGGCGTCCACGCCATGCAGTTTCATCTGGCTCTGGGCGAAGAACACCTCGGGGCTCAGCTCGACACTGGCGTCCTGCCAGGCGCGGTTGAGGTCTTTACCCTTGAAGTTGGTGCGCAGGTGGCCGAGGAAGGCGCCATCCGGGTTCATGTTGGGGATCAGGTACAGGTCGGCCTTGGCCAGCAATTGCTGGATGGTTTCATCGTTGGCCTGCAGGCGATCGATCACGCCTTCCATGAACCATTCGGCCATGTGTTCGCCCGGGTGCTGCTGGGCGATGATCCACAGCTTGCGCTTGCCGGCGGCGCCGTCGCCGGCACGTAGCAGCGGGATGTCCCGGCCCTGCACGCTGCGCCCGTTGGCCAGCAGTTCGACGCCGGGGATCTGCCGGGCACGTTCGATCAGCTGGTTGTGGCGGGCGCGTGGGTAGGGTTCGAAGTAAGCGAACCACACTTGATCCTGCTCGGCCTTCAATTCGAAGCTCAGCGCCTTGCCGTCAAACTGGCTGGGCACGCGGAACCAGGTCTGCTGGTCGTAGGAGGCCACGGCGTGGTAACCGGTCCAGGCGTTCTTGTAGGAAGACTCGGCAGCGTTATCCAGGCTGAAGCGATGCACCTGGCCAGGCGTGAGGCCGCTGACCTTGAAGTGGAACCACTGGAAGTGGCCACTGTTGGTGTCCGGGCGGATGTTCAGGTGGACCTGGGCGGGGTTGCTGGCGTCCAGCACCAGGATGTTGCCGGAATCGAAGTCGCAGTCGATCTGCAGCGGGGACAGCGTCACGGTCATTGCCAGGCTCCTGTCTTGGCGTTGTTGTGACGGTACTGTACACCGCATGGTGGCGGCATTGTGCAGCGAATGTCGGCTTGGCCTTCAGGCCCACAAACCCAATGCCACCAGTGCGGCGACACCCAGCCCGAGCGCAATCGAACACCCACCCAACGACAATGCGGCGCGCCCTTGCCGATACCAGCCGTCGTCACCCAGTTGGCGTGCCGGCGCGAGCAGGCTGCGCCAGCGCAACTCGGTTTGCTGGAAGGCGTGCAGATGTTCGGGGGCCGCATCCAGCCAGCGGCGAAAGTCGATGCGTTCGCTGGCGGTCACTTCAGGGCTTTGCAGGCGCACATACCATTGCCCGGCAATGCTGGCCACGGCGTCGCCTTGTGCGCGGGTGGTCTGCAGGGCCTGGTTCATGTGGCGTTCGATGCTGATCAGGGGCAGGTCGAGGCGTTCGGCGATGGCGGCGAAGCCCAACTGGTCGAGGCGGTTGAGCAGAAAGACTTGCTGCACCCGGCGTGGCAAGCGTTTGAGCGCATGTATCAGGTTGTCCCGATCAAGCTGCTCGGCGATTTGGGGGTCATGCTCAAGGGGCAGTAGCAAGCGGGTCATGAACAGCTCCTTGCTCATTGGGGAGGAGTGGGGGCATCTTCCTTGACGCGAGATCAGCTTAAGCTTAACGAGATTGATTCTCAAGTGCTGATTCGGAAAAGATTTGTAATGAGCGTTCACGTCCTGACACAGTTTTGCTATCATCGCCGGCATTAAAGATCTTCATTAGCCTGAAGAGCCAAAAAAAATGACCCGGCAAAAAGCCGGGTCAAAAACCGTGATTAGCCTGATGAGGAGATAATCTGAGCGTCCGACCTGAGGACGTTGCAGGTTATCCAGCGGGTCTCGCGACCTGCTGACTGCAATAATAATCGTTATCATTTGCCAGTCAAATGATTTTTCCGGTTATCGGCAAAAAAATCTTCCTGGCGCACTCCTCGTCCCCGGCAATCGGGGCTTTTGCCATTTGTCGGCTATCTTGTTTCCCCTTCTGCATAACCTCTCGTTCCGTGGCATGGCGCTGCTCAGTGTGAGTTGGCGGCCGATTTGACACATCCTTCTACTGCGCGCCTGAAAGGCTCATTTTCGCTGCCAGATACCCACGGGCATTGCCGCGCCTTATCTATTGGAGGCAAGCGAGGGCGGGGCAGGCGTCGAACACTTTCTCGCCCAACTGTCGCGCGCGTCTTAGATTGGCGCGGTTGTCCTGGATTTCGCTGTCGGCGAGCAATGTGGTGCTGAGCACCTTGGCGCCGCAGTAATCGAAGATGCCATGTTCGATCTGGGTCGCCATGGCCTGGTTGTAACCATGGCGTTCAAAGGTGGCAGCGTCGGCACCGGCCACGCCGACCAGGTGCACGGTAAGGCCGTCGAGTTTTTTGATCAGCTTGCCATCGGCGTGGTAGTCGAATGCCCAACCATTGCTGAACACCCGCTCCACCCAGCCCTTGAGCAAGGCTGGCAGCGACCACCAGTAGATGGGGTAGACCAGCACCAGGGTGTCGGCCCGTGCGATGCGCGCCTGCTCGGCCAGCACGTCTGCCGGGGCCGCAGCCTGGCGCCGGTGCACGGCGTGGTCGGCAAGGCCGAAGCGCGGATCGAACTGCTCGGCCCCCAGGTCGGCGAACTCGCTGGTATGGCCGGCGGCGTGCAAACCGGCAGCAATCTGCCCGGCGAGTGCATGGGTGAGGGATGCAGGGTCGTGGTGACCAATGACGATCAGGGCATGCATGGCGAAGACTCCATCAAGGTGTGCAGGAAAACCGTGAGCGCTATATACTCGCGGTAAGTTACCCTTGGTAAGTTACTTTTGGTAGGTAAACGATGTCAAGCGATGACAAGACCCCCTCGCGCAAGCGCCTCTCACGTGAGCAGCGCCGCCGTCAGTTGCTCGATGTGGCCTGGCAGCTGGTGCGCGAAGAGGGTACCGAAGGCTTGAGCCTGGGCCGGCTGGCCGAGCAGGCCGGGGTCACCAAGCCCGTGGTGTATGACCACTTCGAGACCCGCACCGGGCTGCTGGTGGCGTTGTATCAGGAGTACGACGCCCGCCAGACCGCCATGCTCGACAGCGCCCTGGCCGGCGGCCCGGCCGACCTGGCTGGGCGAGCGCAGGTGATCGCCGACGCCTATGTCAATTGCGTGATGAGCCAGGGTAGGGAGATTCCCGGGGTCAGCGCGGCGCTGGCGGGTTCACCGGAAATGGAGGCCCTTAAACGCGCCTATGAGGGGCCGTTTCTCGACAAATGTCGGCAGGCCCTGGCGCCGTTCGCCGCAAGTGGCGACATCGATACCGCTGGCTTGCGGGCCTTGGTCGGGGCTGCCGAGGCACTGTCGCAGGCCGCCGCTTGCGGGGAGCTTGCGCCTGAAGCCGCCCGCCAGGAATTGCAGGCGACCATTGTCGCGATGGTCAGCCGGCGATGAGCCTGCGGTGGTGGGATAACCCCCGGACTCAAGCATTGGTCATGCTAGAATCCGCCCCTTCGAATCTGGAGGTACACGCGTGCGCAAACTGGCTGTGGTAATGGCGGTGTTGGCCCTGGCGGGCTGCAACAACGAGGTCGAAGGGGTACACAACCAGGTGGCTGAGCACCTGAAAAACCCCAAGACGGCCAAGTTCGCCAATGTGCGCTTCGACACCCAGGGCTCCATTTGCGGCCAGGTGCGTGGCAAGGACGATGCCGGGCAGTACGAGGCGTATCGCAGCTACGTGGCGATCAAGCGCGACGGCCAGTACCAGATCATCATCGATGAAACCGGCAATGACCTGCGCATCCGTGAAATCTGCGGTGGCGCCGAGCTGCAGCGCCGCGCCGAAGCCCTGGCTGACCAGCCGGCGCCGGAAGGCTGGGATGTGGAAGTGATCCAGGGCCCGAACATGGGCGCCCTGACCGACATGACCGCGCGCCTGATCGAGAAGGGCATCCCGTCCTGGGTCGAATACCGCGACGGCAAGCCGGTGGTGTTGATCGGGCCGTACCCGAGCAAGGCCGAGGCCGATGCGCGCAAAGCGGAGGTGATGGCCAAGCTTGGGACCGACTCGGTGGTCATCCAGCACGGTGTCGAGCGCTGACAGGAGCGTCAAGAAGCTGTCATGTTGCGTGTGGCTTACCCTTGGCAGGGCCTTGATGTCGAAGGACATTTTTACCGGCTATGCTGAGGGGGCGAACGCTGAGCAGGAGAGCCACATGGCAACGCTGGAACGTGCCATCGCGCTGGCCATCAAGGCCCATGAAGGGCAGTACGACAAGGGTGGGGCGGCCTATATCCTCCACCCGCTGCGGGTGATGGCGCGGGTGACCACGCCCGAGCAGCGGATCGTCGCGGTGCTGCACGATGTGCTGGAAGACACCCCGTTCACCCTCTCCGACCTTGCCCGCGAAGGCTTCCCGCTGAAGATACTCGCCGCGCTGCTGGCCCTGAGCCGGCGCGAAGGCGAAAGCTACGAAGCCTTCGTCATCCGCCTGGGCGTCGACCCGTTGGCCCGTGAAGTGAAGCTGGCCGACCTGGCCGACAACAGCGATCTGTCGCGCATCGCCTGCTCGGGCCCGGCGGATCTCGCCCGTCTGATCCGTTACCAGCAGGCCAGCGCCTACCTGCAAACGCTGGGCTGAGCGCCGTCAGCCACAGGCCTTGAGGTTGACCGGGCCGACGAATGCGTTGCCGTGGCCCATCACGCACGCGACCCGCTGGTTGCGCTGCTGTTCCCACGCCTGCGGCGGGTAGGTCTTGTTCCACGCCTCGAACAGCTGGCGATCCTGTTTCGACAGGCGCAGGTCGTACTGCTGGCTCATGTAGAAGTAAGTGCGCGCGATCATCCCGCGGATCGACGGGCGCGGCATGACCTTTTTCGCCTTGAAGTCGACCTGGGTCAGGCAGCTGCCGTACTGGCCATGCTGCACCGGCAGCCAGCCGAAGCTGTAGTTGCTGCGGTCGCCGTTCACTTCGCCAATGCTGGGTACCAGGTTGTGCAGGTCGGCTTCGGCGCGCTGGTAGGCCACATCATTGCGCGCGCAGTTCTTGCGCCCGCCGCTTTGCCAGCACTGGCGCTGGTGGCCGATCTGCCAGGCCGGAACGATATGCTCCCATTCGATGCGCGCGGCGCGCTGGGCGTTCTTGCGCGGCGCGTAGCCGCAGGATGCCAGGTCGACCTTGTTGCCGTTGTATTTGCAGCCGCAGTAGAACTCGGTGGATTGCGGCGCATACAGGCGCCAGGCGACCTGTTTGGCTTCCTGGAAGGTGCGCGGGGCGTCGGCGTGGGCGAGCGGGGTGGTCAGTAGCAGGCAGGTGGCCGCGTAAAGCAGAGCTCTCATGGGCGGTCAGTCTTCCTGCGGTACGGTCCAGAAGATCTGCACGCCGCCGTCATCGCGGTGGGCGAGGGTGACGTTGTCATTCTCGGCGATTTCTGCGAGCAGGGTGTCCCAGTCTTCGGGTGTTTCCTGTTCGAGGCGGAAGATCAAGGCGGCGCGGCTGCGCTGGGCGATTGGGCTGTTGATGATCTTCTGGATGCGCTGACCCAGTTGTTCATAACTGCTTGGCGTTGCTGCGGAGGTGCTGGCCACGGGCTATTCCTTGTTTTGCTGTATGTGCATACAGTATTTCACTGTAAGCCATTTCGCAATAACAGGCAGGAAGAAAGCCGTGATCGAGGGGGTTGGGGCCGCAAGGCGGCCCCAGGCGTTACTCAGGCGATTCAGCGCGAATCACGCACCATGTCGACGTGCGGGATACCGGCCTCGAGGAATTCCTCGCTGACCACGCGGAATCCCAGGCGCTCGTAGAAGGGGGTGGCGTGCACCTGGGCGCTGAGCATCTGCTGCTTGAGGTCGCGGTTCTGCGCCTCGCTGATGACCGCATGCATCAGCGCATCGCCCACGTGCAGGCCGCGCCAGTCCTTGAGCACCGACACCCGGCCGATGGTGCCGTCGGGCAACAGGCGCGCGGTGCCGATCGGGTATTCGCCTTCCATGGCCAGGAAATGCACGGCCGTAGGGTCTTCGGCGTCGAACTCGAGCTCTGGCGGCACGTGCTGTTCAGCGATGAACACGGCGCTGCGGATGCGGTGGATGTCGGCGTTGTCTTTGTGCCAGTCGGCCAGGCGAACGCTGATCTTATTCATCGGCGAACCCCAGGCTGCCTTGCATGACCAGCTGCTGAATCAGCATCAGGCCGTCTTCGTCCTGCAGCCACTGGCCAAGGTTGTCGATGTGCAGGGCATCGGCGGCGCACACCAGCTTGAGCAGTTCGCGCAGTTTGGCCGGCAGTGGGCAACTACGGCCGCTGGCGAACAGCATCAAGTCGTCGTTGAGCTCGGACCAGGCCATGCGCGCGCTTGGGTTGCGGATCAGCACGGCGCCCTGTTCGAGGTAGTTGACCAGGTCCTGCTCGCTCAGCTCTTCACCGGCAACCTGCTCAGGGTAGCGCGGCTCGGTCATGAACTGGCCGAACCAGGTCAGCAGCAGGTCCTTGTCGGACATGTGCTTGTCGATCAGCGCCTTGAGGCGGTCGAGGGCGTCGTGCTGGATCTCGTGCGGGTCGCTGACCGGTTGGGCGTCGGCGTCGCTGTAGCGCTCTTCTTCGGGCAGGAACTGGCCGAGGAAGTCGGTGAAGTGGGTCAGCACTTCGGCGGCGCTCGGCGCGCGGAAGCCTACCGAGTAGGTCAGGCATTCGTCTTCGGCCACGCCGTAGTGGGCCAGGCGCGGTGGCAGGTAGAGCATGTCGCCCGGCTCCAGGGTCCACTCGTCGCTCTGTTCGAAGTCAGAGAGGATGCGCAGGTCGGCGTGGTCGATCAGCGGGCTGTCGCTGTTGCACATCTGGCCGACTTTCCAGTTGCGCTTGCCGTCGCCTTGCAGCAGGAACACGTCGTAGTTGTCGAAGTGCGGGCCGACGCTGCCACCGGGGGCGGCGTAGCTGATCATCACGTCATCGATACGCCAGCTGGGCAGGAAGCGGAAGTTTTCCAGCAACTCGGCCACTTCCGGCACGAACTGGTCCACGGCCTGGACCAGCAGGGTCCAGTCGCGCTCGGGCAGGTCGCTGAAGGCGTCTTCGGCGAACGGGCCGCGGCGCAGCTCCCACGGGCGCTCGCCGTGCTCGAGCACCAGGCGCGACTCGACTTCTTCTTCCAGGGCCAGGCCGGCCAGTTCGTCGGCGTCGATGGGGCTGATGAAGTCGGGGAAGGCCTGACGCACCAGCAGCGGCTTCTTCTGCCAGTAGTCGCGCAGGAATTCACGGGCCGTAAGGCCGCCCAGCAGTTGCAGTGGAGTATCAGAATTCATGTTCAACCTATTGATAAAACGTAATTTTTGTACGGGAATAAAAACGCCCGGCCAGGCCGGGCGTTGAACGCGACGGTCAGCTTAGACGCGTTTGGCCTGGGCCACGGCGTTACCGATGTAGGTCGCAGGCGTGAGCAGCTTGAGCTCGGCCTTGGCGTCGGCCGGCATGTCCAGGCCGTCGATGAAGGTCAGCAGCGCTTCAGGGGTGATGCCCTTGCCACGGGTCAGCTCTTTGAGCTTCTCGTAGGGGTTCTCGATGTTGAAGCGGCGCATCACGGTCTGGATCGGCTCGGCGAGGACTTCCCAGCAGGCGTCCAGGTCGGCGGCGATGCGGGCTTCGTTGACTTCCAGCTTGCCGATACCCTTGAGGCTGGCTTCGTAGGCGATGACGCTGTGGGCGAAGCCCACGCCCAGGTTGCGCAGCACGGTGGAGTCGGTCAGGTCACGCTGCCAGCGCGAGATCGGCAGCTTGCTGGCCAGGTGCTGGAACAGTGCGTTGGCGATACCCAGGTTGCCTTCGGAGTTTTCGAAGTCGATCGGGTTGACCTTGTGCGGCATGGTCGAGGAGCCGATTTCGCCAGCGACGGTCTTCTGCTTGAAGTAGCCCAGCGAGATGTAGCCCCAGACGTCGCGGTCGAAGTCGATGAGGATGGTGTTGAAACGGGCGATGGCGTCGAACAGCTCGGCGATGTAGTCGTGCGGTTCGATCTGGGTAGTGTAGGGGTTGAACACCAGGCCCAGCTCGTCTTCGATGAAGGCGCGGGCGTTCTGCTCCCAGTCGATCTGCGAGTAGGCCGACAGGTGGGCGTTGTAGTTGCCCACGGCGCCGTTGATCTTGCCCAGCAGCGGTACGGCGGCTACCTGGGCGATCTGGCGCTCCAGGCGGTAGACGACGTTGGCCAGCTCTTTGCCCAGGGTGGTCGGCGAAGCCGGCTGGCCGTGGGTGCGCGACAGCATCGGCACAGCGGCGTGGGTGTGGGCCAGAGTGCGGATCGCTTCGGCGATCTGACGCATCAGTGGCAGCAGCACTTCGTCACGGCCAGCGCGCAGCATCAGGGCGTGGGACAGGTTGTTGATGTCCTCGCTGGTGCAGGCGAAGTGGATGAACTCGCTGACCTTGGCCAGCTCAGGCAGTTGAGCGGCCTGCTCCTTGAGCAGGTACTCGATGGCCTTGACGTCGTGGTTGGTGGTGCGCTCGATTTCCTTGACGCGTTCGGCGTGCTCGAGCTTGAAATCAGTGGCCAGGCTGTCCAGCACGGCGTTGGCTTCGGCGGAGAACGCCGGCACTTCGCCGATTTGCGGATGGGCGGCCAGGCGCTGGAGCCAGCGCACTTCGACCAGGGCGCGGAAACGGATCAGGCCGAATTCGCTGAAGATGGGGCGCAAGGCCTGGGTTTTGCCGGCGTAACGGCCGTCTACAGGGGAAACCGCAGTGAGCGAAGAGAGCTGCATGGGGTGTTCTCGGACAGTCAGGCTTTTGGGGGGCGCATATCATACATGAAAAAAGCAGTGGCGAGTTGCAAGCTACAAGCGGCAAGTAGAAGCAGTACGCTGTATCGCCTTTACTTGCCGCTTGAAGCTTAGAGCTTGCAGCTTATCCCTGCATCATGCCGTACAGCTCGTTGAGCAATTTGCGTCGGCTGAACACCAACTGCCAGCGGTGCCCGCCCAGCTGGCGCCACAGGCGCGCGGCGCGGATGCCGGCCAGCAGCAGGGCGCGAATCTTCGAGGCGTTGTTGGCTTGCTGCAGGAAGCGCATGTCGCCGTGCACCTGGATGCGCTGGCGCAGGGTGCTCAGGGTGTCCTGGTACAAGGCTCCGCTGGAAGCGATGACGTTATCGTGAACCAGGCCGAAATGCTCGGCCTGGGACTGGATCTGCGGCAGGCGGTTGCCGATGGTGTCGAGCAGGTCGCCACGCTTGGCCAGTTGGCGTTCCAGGCCGAGCATCGACAGCGCATAGCGCAGCGGTTCACGCTGCAGGCTGCTGGGGTCGCGCTCCAGGGCGCCGACCAGCGCGCGGTAGCCGTCGCGCAGGTTGAGGTCGTCGCCGCCAAACACTTCCAGGGTGTCCTTGGGGTCGCGCACCAGCAGGCTGCCGAGCATGCAGCCCAGCGTGGCTTCGCTGGCCTGGCCGGTGCGGGCGATGCGGTCCACCAGCACGGCGGCCTGGAACACGCCGCCCAGGGCGATCAATTGCTCCTGCAGGTTGCTCATGCGCGCGGGCTCCACGGCTCGGCGATTTCGATCACGCCGCCGCCCAGGCACACTTCACCGTCGTAGAACACCACCGACTGGCCGGGGGTGACGGCGCGTTGCGGCTCGTCGAACACGGCGCGGTAGCCGTTTTCGGTCTGCTCGAGGGTGCAGTGCTGGTCACCCTGGCGGTAGCGCACCTTGGCGGTGAGGCGGCGCGGGCTGCTCAGGTCGATGGGGTTGACCCAGAAGATTTCCGAGGCCAGCAGGGCGCGGGAGAACAACCACGGGTGCTCGTTGCCCTGGCCGACCACCAGCACGTTGCGGGCCAGGTCCTTGTGCAGCACGTACCACGGCTCGTCGCCGGCATCCTTGAGGCCGCCGATGCCCAGGCCCTGGCGCTGGCCGATGGTGTGGTACATCAGGCCGTGGTGGCGGCCGATCACTTCACCGTCGGTGGTCTGGATTTCGCCGGGCTGGGCCGGCAGATACTGCTTGAGGAAGTCGCTGAAGCGGCGCTCGCCGATAAAGCAGATGCCGGTGGAGTCCTTCTTCTTGGCCGTGGCCAAGCCGTGTTTCTCGGCAATGGCGCGCACTTCGGGTTTTTCCAGTTCGCCGACCGGGAACAGCGTGCGGGCGATTTCCTTGCCGCCGACGGCGTGCAGGAAGTAGCTCTGGTCCTTGTTCGGGTCCAGGCCCTTGAGTAGTTCGGTGATCGCGCCGGTGTCGCGGCGGCGCACGTAGTGGCCGGTGGCGATCAGGTCGGCGCCCAGCGACAGGGCGTAGTCGAGGAACGCCTTGAACTTGATTTCGCGGTTGCAGAGGATGTCCGGGTTGGGCGTGCGGCCGGCCTTGTATTCTTCGAGGAAGTGCTCGAACACGTGGTCCCAGTACTCGGCGGCGAAGTTGGCGGTGTGCAGCTTGATGCCGATGCGGTCGCACACGGCCTGGGCGTCGGCCAGGTCTTCGCGGGCGGTGCAGTATTCGGTGCCGTCGTCCTCTTCCCAGTTCTTCATGAACAGACCTTCCACCTGGTAGCCCTGCTCGATGAGCAGGAGGGCGGAAACGGAAGAGTCCACGCCGCCGGACATGCCGACGATGACGCGGGTCTTGGCGGGGTCTTTGAGTGCTGGGCTGGTCATGGCTACCGGTGTGTATCAGGGGGAAAAGCGCGGATTCTATCAAACCCGCGGCGTGGCGTCAGTCGCGGAGCAGTTCGAGGCTGTGCAACGGGCCTGCGAGGTAGTCGTCGAGGCAGCGCGGCACCAGCTCGCTGCGCCAGCGGGTGGGGTCGGCCAGCAACTCGTCGCGGGTCAGCCACACGGCGCGGACGATGTCACTGTCCAGGGCGAGGTCTTCGTGGTGGCGCACAGGGCGGGCGGCGAAGCAGATGCGCTGGTAGGTCACGCCGTTGCTGGGGGCGGTGTAGAGGTAGATGCCGACCACGCCGGTGAGTTCGACCTCCCAGGCGGTTTCTTCCAGGGTTTCGCGCAGGGCGGCCTGGGGTAGGGTCTCGTTGGCTTCGAGATGGCCGGCGGGTTGGTTGAAGACGTGCTGGCCGGCCTTGAACTCCTCGACGAAGAGGAACTTGCCGTCGTGCTCGACGATGGTGGCGACGGTGATGTGGGGTTGCCAGGACACGGTCGATTCTCTCCCTAAGTGACAAGTATCAAGCTGCAAGCCACCAGTCGAAGCGGTACGCGGACTGCTTTGACTGGTGGCTTGCAGCTTGAAACTTGTGGCTGAAAAAGCACAAACCCCGGTGCGTGGCCGGGGTTTGTGCTGTTACGTCAAGCGAACCTTACAGGGCGGCAATGGCGCTGTTCAGGGTCTGGCTTGGGCGCATCACCTTGGCGGTCAGCTCGGCATCCGGGGCATAGTAGCCACCGATGTCGGCCGGCTTGCCCTGAACGGCGTTGAGCTCGGCGACGATGGTCGCTTCGTTCTCGGCCAGGGTTTTTGCCAGCGGGGCGAAGCGCGCCTGCAGGGCGGCGTCGTCGCTCTGGGCGGCCAGGGCTTGCGCCCAGTACAGGGTCAGGTAGAAGTGGCTGCCACGGTTGTCGATACCGCCGACCTTGCGCGAAGGCGACTTGTTGGTGTCGAGGAACTTGCCGGTGGCCTGGTCCAGGGTATTGGCCAGGACCTTGGCGCGCGGGTTGGCGTAGGTGTCGCCCAGGTGCTCGAGCGAGGCGGCCAGGGCCAGGAATTCACCCAGCGAGTCCCAACGCAGGAAGTTCTCTTCGACCAGCTGTTGCACGTGCTTCGGTGCCGAACCGCCGGCGCCGGTTTCGAACAGGCCACCGCCGTTCATCAGCGGGACGATCGACAGCATCTTGGCGCTGGTGCCCAGCTCCATGATCGGGAACAGGTCGGTCAGGTAGTCGCGCAGCACGTTGCCGGTCACCGAGATGGTGTCCTTGCCTTCGCGGATGCGGGCCAGGGAGAACTTGATGGCGTCGACCGGAGCCAGGACGCGGATGTCCAGGCCAGTGGTGTCGTGATCCTTCAGGTACGCCTGTACCTTCTCGATCATCACGCCGTCGTGGGCGCGGGCCGGGTCCAGCCAGAACACCGCCGGGGTGTTGCTCAGGCGGGCGCGGTTGACGGCCAGCTTGACCCAGTCCTGGATCGGCGCGTCTTTGGTCTGGCACATGCGGAAGATGTCACCGGCTTCGACGTCCTGTTGCAGAACGACCTGGCCCTTGCCATCGACCACGCGCACGACGCCGTCGGCCTTGATCTGGAAGGTCTTGTCGTGGGAGCCGTATTCTTCGGCTTTCTGCGCCATCAGGCCAACGTTCGGTACGCTGCCCATGGTGGTCGGGTCGAAGGCGCCGTTGACTTTGCAGTCTTCGATGGTGGCCTGGTAGATGCCGGCGTAGCAGCGGTCCGGGATCACGGCCTTGGCGTCTTGCAGCTCGCCGGCGGTGTTCCACATCTTGCCCGAGTCGCGGATCATCGCTGGCATCGAGGCGTCGACGATGACGTCGCTTGGTACGTGCAGGTTGGTGATGCCTTTGTCCGAGTTGACCATGGCCAGGGCCGGGCGAACGGCGTACAGGGCCTGGATGTCGGCTTCGATCTCGGCCTGCTTGTCAGCTGGCAGGTCCTTGATGCGGGCGTACAGGTCGCCGATGCCGTTGTTGGCGTTGAAGCCCACTTCGGCCAGGGCTGCGGCGTGCTTGTTGAGCGCGTCGCCGTAGAACTCTTCGACGATCACGCCGAACATGATCGGGTCGGAGACCTTCATCATGGTGGCTTTCAGGTGCACCGACAGCAGCACGCCGGAGGCTTTGGCATCGGCGATCTGCTCGGCGATGAAGGCCTTGAGCGCTTTGCGGCTCATGGTGGCGCAGTCGATGACTTCGGCAGCCTTGACCGCGGTTTTTTCTTTCAGGACGGTGGTGCTGCCGTCTTTGCCGACCAGCTCGATGCGCAGGCTGTCGTCAGCCTCGATCAGTGCGGCTTTCTCGCTGCCGTAGAAGTCGCCCTGGGTCATGTGGGCAACGTGCGACTTGGAGTCGGCGGCCCAGGCGCCCATCTTGTGCGGGTGCTTGCGGGCGTAGTTCTTGACCGACAGCGGCGCGCGGCGGTCGGAGTTGCCTTCGCGCAGTACCGGGTTCACGGCCGAACCTTTGATGCGGTCGTAGCGGGCGCGGGATTCTTTCTCTTCGGCGCTGGCCGGCTCGTCGGCGTAGTCAGGAATGTTGAAGCCCTTGGCTTGCAGTTCCTTGATGGCGGCCTTGAGCTGCGGAACCGAAGCGGAGATGTTCGGCAGCTTGATGATGTTGGCTTCAGGGGTGGTGGCCAGCTGGCCCAGTTCCGCCAGGTGATCGGCTACCTGCTTCTGGGCGCCCAGTTGCTCCGGGAATGCCGCGAGGATGCGGCCGGCCAGGGAGATGTCGCGGGTTTCGACGGCGATGTCGGCGCAAGCGGTGAACGCTTCGACGATCGGCAGCAGCGAATAGGTGGCGAGGGCGGGGGCTTCGTCGGTGAAGGTGTAGATGATCTTGGAACGGGTGGGCATGCGGGTTAACTCTCTATGTGCTGAGCGTACTCGAGTCTCGAGGTGCGCAGGGTAGGCGCTTCGCCCTGGCATCGCCATGAGCGGAAAGTCGAGAGGCTGCGAGCGGTGATGGTGGATGCATCAGTCGAGCGTCAAGTGCTGGGGTGCGGTAACAGCCCAGGCTTCGTGGCCATTCATGGCCAAGGGCGGTCCGCATTTTCCTGGGATTCGCCCCGATGACCCTGCGGTCGCGGCGCAGTATATCAAACCCTTTGGTCGATTCAGCAAGGTCAAGTGCGATCGCGCCATTTATAAGACCAAAGACGTAGGGGCAATGTGGCGCAATGCCGCAGGGCGGCAGCTTCGAGCTGTCAGCTGCAAGCTGCAAGAACAGCTCGTCTCTTGCCGCTTGAAACTTGCAGCTTGCAGCTCGGCAATCCTGGTTTAGGCTCAGTGCATCGCACGTTTTTCAATCACACCAGCGAAAAGCGGAGTAGTGCAGCATGGGATACCAGAAAATCAAGGTTCCGACTGACGGCAGCAAGATCACCGTCAATGCAGACCATTCGCTCAATGTTCCCGACAACCCCATCATCCCCTACATCGAAGGCGACGGTATCGGCGTGGACGTTTCGCCGGTGATGATCAAGGTGGTGGATGCAGCCGTGCAGAAGGCCTACGGCGGCAAGCGCAAGATCGCCTGGATGGAGGTGTATGCCGGCGAGAAGGCCACGCAAGTGTATGACCAGGACACCTGGCTGCCCCAGGAAACCCTGGATGCGGTGAAAGACTATGTGGTGTCGATCAAGGGGCCGCTGACCACGCCGGTCGGTGGCGGTATTCGCTCGCTCAACGTGGCGTTGCGTCAGCAGCTCGACCTTTACGTGTGCCTGCGGCCTGTGGTGTGGTTCCAGGGGGTGCCCAGCCCTGTGAAGAAGCCGGGTGACGTCGACATGGTGATCTTCCGCGAGAACTCCGAGGACATCTACGCCGGTATCGAGTGGAAGGCCGGCTCGCCCGAGGCGAACAAGGTGATCAAGTTCCTCAAGGAGGAAATGGGCGTTACCAAGATCCGTTTCGACCAGGACTGCGGTATCGGCGTCAAGCCGGTTTCCAGGGAGGGGACCAAGCGCCTGGTGCGCAAGGCGCTGCAGTATGTGGTGGACAACGATCGCAAGTCGCTGACCTTGGTGCACAAGGGCAACATCATGAAGTTCACCGAAGGTGCGTTCAAGGATTGGGGCTATGAAGTGGCCCGTGACGAGTTCGGCGCCGAGCTGCTGGACGGCGGGCCGTGGATGAAGTTCAAGAACCCCAAGACCGGCCGTGAAGTGATCGTCAAGGACGCCATCGCCGATGCCATGCTCCAGCAGATCCTGTTGCGCCCGGCCGAATACGACGTGATCGCCACGCTCAACCTCAATGGTGACTACCTGTCCGACGCGCTGGCGGCGGAGGTGGGCGGCATCGGCATTGCCCCGGGGGCAAACCTGTCGGATACCGTGGCCATGTTCGAGGCAACCCACGGCACCGCGCCCAAGTATGCCGGGAAGGACCAGGTCAACCCGGGGTCGGTGATTCTTTCTGCCGAAATGATGCTGCGGCACATGGGTTGGACCGAGGCCGCCGACCTGATCATCAAGGGTACCAATGGGGCGATTGCGGCCAAGACGGTGACTTATGATTTCGAACGTCTGATGGACGGTGCAACGCTGGTCGGCAGTTCCGGTTTTGGCGAGGCCATGATCAAGCACATGTAAGGCGGGCAAAAAAACCGGCCGCCTCTTTATAAAGAAGCGGCCGGTTTTTTCGTATACCGGCAGTAAGCAGAGGTCAGGCTTGGAGCGGGACGGCCGGGGCAGCATTGCCTGTGCTGGTGCCTGCACTGCTAGCGGTGGCGTTGGCTATGTTCACCGCATGCAGGCCCTTGGGGCCCTGGATGATGTCGAAGGATACGGTTTGCCCGGCCTTCAGTGTCTTGTACCCATCCATCTTAATGGCGGAGTAATGGGCGAACAGATCATCGGTCTTGCCGTCCTCATTGATGAATCCGTAGCCCTTGGCATTGTTGAACCACTTGACTTTACCGCTTGCCATCCCTATGTCCCTCTGCAAAGGACTCCATCACTGGAGTATCATCCACGTCATCCGCATACGAACCTTGCGAAAAATCTGGTTGACTGCGCGGATCTTTATCGACCACGGTGGGTTCTTATTGGTTGTAACACCGTTTTGCCGATAGTCAAGGTCAGCCGGCGCCCGCGCCGACAGGGGCCTGCGCGGTCAACTCACAACCTTAACCTGTCGATCATGATGAAATTCTTTCCATGCATGTACCCAGTGAGATTCGACTAACATTCAATCAGGACCGCCCGCAGTCCCATGAGGACGGGCATGAGGATGACGGTGCCGGCCTTGCGGTGCAGGAGGCCAAACCTATCCTGCAGGCGCCGCCGATGTACAAGGTGGTTTTGTTCAATGATGACTACACACCGATGGATTTCGTCGTCGAAGTGCTCGAGACGTTCTTCAATCTGAACCGCGAGCTGGCGACCAAGATCATGCTGACCGTCCATACCGAAGGGCGGGCAGTGTGCGGATTGTTTACCCGGGACATCGCCGAGACAAAGGCCATGCAGGTCAACCAATACGCCAGGGAAAGCCAGCATCCGCTACTCTGTGAAATCGAGAAGGACGGTTAATCGCCGACCACTTGGGTATGAGGTGAAGCTATGTTAAACCGCGAGCTCGAAGTCACCCTCAATCTGGCCTTCAAGGAGGCTCGTTCGAAGCGTCATGAGTTCATGACCGTCGAACATCTGCTGCTGGCACTCCTTGACAATGAGGCTGCCGCGACCGTTCTGCGCGCCTGTGGCGCCAATCTCGACAAGCTCAAGCATGACCTGCAGGAGTTCATCGATTCGACCACGCCGCTGATCCCCGTGCATGACGAGGACCGTGAAACGCAACCGACGCTGGGCTTCCAGCGGGTGCTGCAGCGCGCCGTGTTCCATGTGCAGAGTTCCGGCAAGCGCGAAGTTACCGGCGCCAACGTGCTGGTGGCGATCTTCAGCGAACAGGAAAGCCAGGCGGTGTTCCTGCTCAAGCAACAGAGCGTGGCGCGCATCGATGTGGTCAACTACATCGCCCATGGCATCAGCAAGGTGCCGGGCCATGGGTCGCACACCGACAACGACCAGGACATGCAGGACGAGGAGGGTGGCGAAACCTCGTCGTCCAGTAATCCGCTGGATGCCTATGCCAGCAACCTGAACGAACTGGCCCGTGCCGGGCGTATCGATCCGCTGGTGGGGCGCGAGCAGGAGGTCGAGCGCGTTGCGCAGATCCTCGCTCGTCGGCGCAAGAACAACCCGCTGCTGGTCGGCGAGGCCGGGGTGGGCAAGACCGCCATCGCCGAAGGCCTGGCCAAGCGCATCGTCGATGGCCAGGTGCCCGACCTGCTGGCCCAGAGCGTGGTCTATTCGCTCGACCTGGGTGCGCTGCTGGCCGGTACCAAGTACCGCGGCGACTTCGAAAAGCGCTTCAAGGCGCTGCTCGGCGAGCTGAAAAAACGTCCGCAGGCCATCCTGTTCATCGACGAGATCCACACCATCATCGGTGCCGGTGCAGCCTCCGGCGGGGTGATGGATGCCTCCAACCTGCTCAAGCCATTGCTGTCGTCGGGTGATATCCGCTGCATCGGCTCGACTACCTTCCAGGAGTTTCGTGGCATCTTCGAGAAGGACCGCGCCCTGGCGCGGCGTTTCCAGAAGGTCGATGTCACCGAGCCTTCGGTGGAAGACACCGTTGGCATCCTGCGCGGCTTGAAGGGGCGTTTCGAGAGCCATCACAACATCGAGTACAGCGATGAGGCGTTGCGTGCAGCTGCAGAGCTGGCGTCGCGCTACATCAATGACCGGCACATGCCGGACAAGGCCATCGACGTGATCGACGAGGCGGGTGCCTACCAGCGCCTGCAGCCGGAAGCCAGCCGGGTCAAGCGTATCGAGGTGCCGCAGGTCGAGGACATCGTTGCCAAGATCGCGCGGATTCCGCCGAAGCACGTCACCAGTTCCGACAAAGAGCTGCTGCGCAATCTGGAGCGTGACCTGAAGCTGACCGTATTTGGTCAGGATCCGGCCATCGATTCGCTGGCCACGGCGATCAAGCTGTCGCGTGCGGGCCTGAAAGCACCGGACAAGCCAGTCGGCTCGTTCCTGTTCGCCGGCCCCACTGGCGTGGGCAAGACCGAAGCCGCCCGCCAGCTGGCCAAGGCGCTGGGTGTCGAGCTGGTGCGCTTCGACATGTCCGAGTACATGGAGCGGCATACCGTGTCGCGCCTGATCGGTGCGCCACCCGGCTACGTCGGTTTCGACCAGGGTGGCCTGCTGACCGAGGCGATCACCAAGCAACCGCACTGTGTGCTGCTGCTCGACGAAATCGAGAAGGCTCACCCGGAAGTCTTCAACCTGCTGCTGCAGGTGATGGACCACGGCACCCTGACCGACAACAACGGGCGCAAGGCGGACTTCCGCAACGTGATCCTGATCATGACCACCAACGCCGGCGCTGAAACCGCCGCGCGGGCCTCGATCGGTTTCACCCACCAGGATCACTCGTCCGACGCGATGGAGGTCATCCGCAAGAGCTTCACGCCGGAGTTCCGCAACCGCCTGGACACCATCATCCAGTTTGGTCGTCTCTCCCACGAGACGATCAAGAGCATCGTCGACAAGTTCCTCATCGAGTTGCAGGCGCAGCTCGAGGACAAGCGCGTGCTGCTGGAGGTTACCGATGCCGCGCGCGGCTGGCTGGCGGCCTCGGGCTACGACGTGCAGATGGGCGCGCGGCCTATGGCGCGGCTGATCCAGGACAAGATCAAGCGGCCGCTGGCCGAAGAGATCCTGTTTGGCGAGTTGGCCGAGCATGGTGGTGTGGTGCACATCGATCTGCGCGATGGTGAGTTGGTGTTCGATTACGAGACCACGGCAGAGGTGGCGTAAACGTCATCGCGGGGCAAGTC
>NZ_JBOBDM010000040.1:0-57930 GCF_050586605.1 Pseudomonas sp. ES1
TCGTTCATCAAGCGCCCGTACCGCCCACGGTAATGGCGTCCAGTTTCAGGGTCGGCTGGCCTACGCCCACCGGCACCGACTGCCCATCCTTCCCGCACGTCCCCACGCCGCTGTCCAGTGCCAGGTCGTTGCCGACCATCGACACCCGGCTCATCGCCTCCGGGCCATTGCCGATCAGCGTCGCGCCCTTGACCGGCGCGGTGATCTTGCCGTCCTCGATCAGGTAGGCCTCGCTGGTGGAAAACACGAACTTGCCGCTGGTGATGTCCACCTGGCCACCGCCGAGGTTGGCGCAATAGATGCCCTTCTTCACCGAGGCGATGATCTCCTGCGGGTCGCTGTCGCCAGCACGCATGTAGGTGTTGGTCATGCGCGGCATCGGCAGGTGAGCGTAGGATTCGCGACGGCCGTTACCGGTCACCGCCATGCCCATCAGGCGGGCGTTGAGCTTGTCCTGCATGTAGCCCTTGAGGATGCCGTTCTCGATCAGCGTGGTGCACTCGGTCGGGGTGCCTTCGTCATCGACGCTCAGCGAACCACGGCGCCCTTCCAGGGTGCCGTCGTCGACGATGGTGCACAGGCTCGACGCCACTTGCTCACCGATGCGCCCGCTGAACGCCGAGCTGCCCTTGCGGTTGAAATCGCCTTCCAGGCCATGGCCGACCGCTTCATGCAGCAGCACGCCAGACCAGCCCGAGCCCAGCACCACCGGCAGGGTACCGGCCGGAGCAGGGATCGCTTCAAGGTTGACCAGCGCCTGGCGCAGCGCTTCGCGGGCATAGCCCATCACCCGTTCTTCGGTGAAATAGCGGTAGTCGGTACGCCCGCCACCGCCCTGCCCGCCGCGCTCGCGACGGCCGTTCTGCTCGACGATCACGCTGACGTTGAAACGCACCAGCGGCCGAATATCGGCAGCCAGACTGCCGTCGGCGGCGGCAATCAGAATGCGCTCCCACACCCCGGCCATGCTCACGCTGACTTGCTGGATCCGCGGATCGAGCGCACGGGTGGCGGCGTCGACGCGCTTGAGCAACTCGACCTTTTCGGCACGGCTGAGCACGTCCAGGGGGTTGTCCGCTGCGTACAGCGCGGTCACGTCCTGGCTGCGGAACGCCTGCACCGTGCCGTTCTGCCCGGCGCGGGAGATCGAGCGGGCGGCGCGGGCGGCCGAGGTCAGGGCTTCCAGGTTGATCGCATTGCTGTAGGCAAAGCCGGTTTTCTCACCGGACTGGGCACGCACGCCCACGCCTTGGTCGAGGTTGAAGCTGCCTTCTTTGACGATGCCATCTTCCAGCGCCCAGGTTTCCGAAATCTGGCCCTGGAAATACAGGTCTGCCGCGTCGATACCGGGGCCCGCCAACTCGCCGAGCACCGTCTGCAAGCTGTCGAGGGTCAATCCGCCCGGGGCCAGGAGCTGCTCACTGACGGTGGATAACATCTGGCTCATAGTCACTCCGAGGTCTGCGCAGGCCGCAATGCGTCCTGCGGGAAAAAGCGCCGGTGGGTAACCACCGGCATGCGCGCCCGGATGGACGCCTGTTCTTCGCTGTCGCGCGTGGCCAGCAAGACTGCTTCGCCACGCGCCTGTTGCGCGACGATCCGCCCCCAAGGGTCGACGATCGCCGCCTGGCCGTGGGTTTCCCGCGGCCCTGGATGCATGCCGCCCTGGGCGGCGGCCAGTACATAGCACTGGGTCTCGATGGCCCGCGCACGGATCAGCACTTCCCAGTGCGCCGCGCCGGTCACCGCGGTGAACGCCGCCGGTGCACTGATCAGCTCGGCACCGGCTGCGCGCAGGGCGCTGTACAGCTCTGGAAAGCGCAGGTCGTAGCACACCGACAAGCCCAGGCGCCCCACTGGCGTATCGGCGACCACCACCTGGCTGCCATGGGCGTAGTCATCCGACTCGCGGTAGCGGCCACGGTTGTCGGCCACATCCACGTCGAACAGGTGCAGCTTGTCGTAGCGCGCAGCGATCTCGCCGTGCTCATCGATCAGCAGCGAGCAGGCGTGGGACTTTGCCTCAGGCTGGCCAACCGGTGGCAGCGGCAACGTGCCGGCGACAATCCATAACTTGAGGTCGCGGGCCGTGCGTTTCAACCACGGCAGGATCGGCCCCTCGCCCAGGGCCTCGGCCCGCCCGATGGCGGCAGCGTCGCGCCGGCCCATGGCCGCGAAATTCTCCGGCAGCACCGCCAGCCGCGCGCCGCCGGCAGCGGCCTGCTCAAGCAGCGCAGTGGCACGTTGCAGGTTGGCCAGCACATCGTCCTGGCTGACCATCTGGATCACTGCTGACGTCATCGCAACCCCGGGCTTATTTATCAAAAGGTTTCACAAAGGTGATTTTAGGCTCTTTCACCGGCCCCTCGACGCGGTAATGCACGCTGGCAAAACGCGCCACACGGTCGCCGATCAGGCGGTCGACCAGGAACAGTGCCCCACCCACCGCCGGCGCACCAATGATCAGCGCGGCGAGCGGCAGGTTGTTGGTCACCGGCAGCGTCACCATCAGGTTGGCGTCGACCCGATCGCGCGCCAGATCCAGGGTCCCATCGAGCTCGAAGTTGCTCGACGGGCCGGTGACAGTGATCGGCTCGCGGGTCACGTACACCCCCTCGCTCGCCACCAGCAGGCCTTTCACCCGGTCGTAGGCCAGGCCTTTGCTGAACAGGTCGGAGAAGTCCAGGCGCAAGCGCCGGCCAATCGAGTTGAAGTTGAGCAGGCCGAATACCCGCAGGGCCTGGGCGCTGCCTTCGACCTCGACGAACTGGCCAGAACGCAGCGCCGCGTCGAGGCTGCCCGAATAGCGATCGAGGCTCACCCAGGCAGGCGAACCCGGCCAGCGGCCGTCCACGTCCATGCGGAAGTCACGGCTGGTCACGGTGGGCGCAAAGCCCCAGGCTTTGAGCACGTCGCTCAGGTTCTTGCCGTCCAGGCGCCCCTTGTACCAGCTCGACGTGTTGCCCGGTTCACCTTCCCAGCCGCCGCTGCCGTCGATGTGCAGGCCCTTGAGGTCCAGATCGACGTCGCTGAGGGCGATACCACGGGGCACCTGGCGCAGTTTCAGGGTTGCACTGCCGAACAGGTCGTCGCCCCGATACAGCTTGTCGATGGTCAGGTCCAGCGGCGGCACGTTGCGTGGATCGACGCTGGCCAACGGGTCCGGGGCCTTCTCCGGCGCGGTCACACTTGGATCAGCGGGCGGCAGGCGCAGCGATGGCAAGCGGATGGTGAGCGGCACACCCTTGGCATCGGGAATACGTGCATTGCCAATGACTTCCTTGCTGTCCAGGCGCAGGTCCCAGGCTGGGCCGCTGCGCGCCAGGCGCACCACGGCCTGGTTGAGGTCCATGCCGAAAGCCTTGAGCTGGCCGATGCTCAGGTCGACGCCTTGCAGGTTCTGCCGGGCACTGCCGCCTGGGTCCTGGCCGGCCAGGCTCGACATCTGTGCCTGCCAGGGGGCCAGGTCCAGCGTTTCGAGGTGTCCGCGGACCCGCAAGCCCTGGCCGCCGGGCAGGTTGGCCTCACCGCTGCCCAACAGCAGTTCGCCACGGCCCTGGCCAAGCTTGTCGGCGGGCGCGGCATAGGCAAAGCGGGCCAGGTCTGCATAAGCTGCGTCGATACGCCGCTCCGGGCCTTGCAAGGTCAGGCTGAAGCGGCTGTCGCGGATATCCGAGGCCGCCTTGCCGAATGGCGCCGGCAGGTCGATGGCCAGGCCCTTGAGCGAGGAGTTGACGGTCAGACGGTTATCGCGGCTGCCCAGCAGCAATTGCAACTGGTAGGGCAGCTCACCCGAAACGGGCAGTGCCTGCTGGAACTGCAGCCAGTCGGTCAGCGCCTTGAGGCCCACCTGGCCATTGGCGGTGATGCGGCTCTGGATCTGCCCGTCCTTGCCTTCGGCGGCAATCTGCGCCGTGACCGGTTTGCCGAACGCCTGCAGAGCAATGTCCTTGCCGCTCAGCCCCTTGTCGTAATCGAAGCTGAAATCACCTTTGAGGCGGCTCAGCTCCAGGGTTGGCGGCGCCACCTTGAGCGTGGCGTTCGCGGTTGCAAAGTCCACCAGCACCTTGGGCCGCTGGCCATGCTCCAGGGGAATGTCCAGCTTGAGCTTGCCCTTGAGCGGCCCCTCGCCTTCCCAGCCAGCGAAGATCGCCCCCGTGCCGATGGGGGCTTCCTTGAGAATCTTCAGGCCATCGCCGAGGCTGCCGTCGAAATCGCCATCCAGGTAAAGGTGGCTGTGCTGCCCCGCGTCGACATGTGGAATGTTGACGCGGACATCACTGACCTTGGTGTCGAGCAGCATGCCACTGCGGGCATTGACGCGAACGCCGGTGTCTTCGATGAATACATCGCCGTCCACCTGCTGCACCTGCGGCCAGCCCGGCTGGAAGTCCAGTGCCGCGTCATGCACTTTGAAGAACAGGCTGATGTCGCGGGCATGTGGCGGCGCGCCGTGGTTGAGCGAACCCTGGTACTGGAAGTAGCCCTCGTCGACGTTGCCCTTGACGACGGCACTGCGCAGCCATTCGTCGAGCGCCGGGCTGAGCACCTCGGGCAGGTACTTGGCGGTGTAGCGGCCGTCACCCTCGGTCATGCCGACACGCAGGTCCATGTAGTCCTCGCGGCCCTCTTCGAACAGCAGCCGGATCAGGAAGTCAGCCGCGATCTTGCCCTCCTCGCCCAGCACCTTGATGTAGGGGGCGATCAGCGTGAACCCTTCCTTGTCGAGCTTCCAGGTCAGGCGGGCATTGGCCTTTTGGTAATGCCAGGGCTTGGCGAAGATCGGGTACAAGTGCAGCATGAACGCCTCGGTATCCAGGCGCAGCTCACCCTGGCCCAGGTCGCCGCTGATGGCGCCGCTGACATTACCGGCCGCAGGCGCTCCGTGGTAGGCATCGAAGCCGACCTTCTCCAGGTTGGCGGCGAACTGCACACGCTGGTCGCCTTCGGCCTTGGGGCGGATATCCAGGCGCACATTACGCAAGGCACCCGTGACCTTGAGGGCATCGACCACGGCCTTGAGGTTGTCCGGCAGCGGCGCCAGGGCGTCGATCAACGGGGTCAGGGGCGTCAGCTCGAGGCGATCGGCCTGGACCTGCCAGGACTCCTCGGCCGGCGTCTGTCCCGTGCGCTGCGCCAGTTGCAGGTGAGACTCCCAGCGGGTCTTGCCGATGCTCGCGGCAAGCGAGTCCACGGCCACATCGAAACCTTCGCTGCGGCGCTGGAACCAGGCCGACAACGCCACGTTGTCGAGGGCGACCGCTTTACGCTCGCTGTAGGCGCCCTTGAGTTGCGGTGCATTCAGGCGCACCACGGCGCTTTGCAGCTGGCCTTGGCTCCAGTCGACCCAGAACTCCCCGCCGGCCCGCAGGGTATCGGCTTGCCACTGGCCCAGCAGGCGCGGCGGCAGCCAGCGCGCCCAGTCACTCTGCGGCAGGCTGAGGTAGGCTTCGACCTGACCATCGCGCCAGGCCTTGGCCGTGGCCCGGCTGCGCAGGCTGACGGCCAGCGGCTGGCCATCGGGCAAGGTGGCTCGCAGGTCCAGGCTCTGGCGCGAGGCACCGGCCTGCAGGCCGAGGCTGACATAGGTGAGGGTAAGGGGCTCGCGCTGCCACGGGTGCAAGGTAACCTGGCTGTCGAACAGGTCGACCCGGCCCAACTGGCGCAGGCGCTTGAGGGCATCTGCCGGGTCGAGCGGCGCATCATCCTTGTGCGGCAAGCCTTCCAGGGCCCAAGCGCCCTGCTCGTTTTCACGCAGGATCAACTGCAGGCCACCAAGCTGGATGCGCGCCAGGCGCACTTCGCGCGCCTTGAGGCTGGCCCACAGGTCCGGCACCAGCTTGACGTCGTCCAGGCGCAGCGCGGCGGCGCCTTCGCCCAGTTGCAGATCGCGCACCCGCAGGACCGGGGCCAGGCCGCTCCAGCGGCCTTCCAGCGCCCCCACATGCACAGGCAGGCCCAAGGCCTGTTCGGCCTTGAGTTCGGCGTCCGCACGGTATTCGGCGACCAGCGGTATCAGTTGCCGACCGAGGCTGACGTACAGCGCCACCAGCACCGCCAGCAGGGCGCAAATTGCCAACCCCCAGCGGGTCAAGGCGCTCAGAACGCGGGTCAGACGCTCCATGGCCAAGGCCCTCCAAGTCGTCCACTAACTATGGCCGCTGAATAGCGCTTTGCCAGCCCGTCCCTGGGGCAGATAGGTTCAGTGACGGTCAGAGCAGCACCACATCATATTGTTCCTGGGAATACATGGACTCGACCTGGAAACGAATGGTTCGCCCGATGAAAGTCTCGAGTTCGGCGACGTTACCCGACTCTTCGTCCAGCAGCCGGTCGACCACCTTCTGGTTGGCCAGGACCCGATAGCCCTCTGCCTGGTAGGCGCGGGCTTCGCGAAGGATCTCACGGAAGATCTCGTAGCAAATGGTCTCGGGCGTCTTCAGTTTGCCGCGCCCCTGGCAGGCGGCACACGGCTCGCACAGCACCTGTTCGAGGCTCTCGCGGGTGCGCTTGCGGGTCATCTGCACCAGGCCCAGCTCGGTGATGCCGATGATGTTGGTCTTGGCATGATCGCGCTCCAGCTGCTTCTCCAGCGTGCGCAGCACCTGGCGTTGGTGCTCTTCGTCTTCCATGTCGATGAAGTCGATGATGATGATCCCGCCGATGTTGCGCAGGCGCAGTTGCCGGGCAATGGCCGTGGCCGCTTCCAGGTTGGTCTTGAAAATGGTCTCTTCAAGGTTGCGATGGCCAACGAACGCGCCGGTGTTGACGTCGATGGTGGTCATCGCCTCCGCCGGGTCGACCACAAGGTAGCCGCCGGACTTGAGCGGCACCTTGCGGTCCAGGGCACGCTGGATTTCGTCCTCCACGCCATACAGGTCGAAGATCGGCCGCTCGCCCGGGTAGTGCTCGAGGCGATCGGCGATTTCCGGCATCAGTTCGCCGACGAACTGCGTGGTCTTCTGGAAAGTTTCCCGCGAATCGATGCGGATCTTCTCGATCTTGGCGTTGACCAGGTCGCGCAGCGTTCGCAGCGCCAGGCCCAGGTCTTCATAGATCACGGTAGGGGCGCCGCAGGTCTTGATCTGCGAGCCAATCTGCTCCCACAGGCGGCGCAGGTAGCGGATGTCCTGGAGAATGTCCTCGGCACGCGCGCCCTCGGCGGCGGTGCGCAGGATGAACCCGCCGGCGTCCTTCATCTCTTCCTGGGCCATGCAGTCGGTGACCACCTGCTTGAGGCGATCACGCTCGGCTTCTTCCTCGATTTTCAGCGAGATGCCGACATGGCTGCTGCGCGGCATGTACACCAGGTAGCGCGAGGGGATCGACAACTGGGTGGTGAGGCGCGCGCCCTTGGTACCGATGGGGTCCTTGGTCACCTGCACCACCAGTGCCTGCCCTTCATGCACCAGCGCAGTGATGGTCTCTACCGCCGACCCTTCGCGCAGGGAGATCTCCGAGGCATGAATGAACGCCGCACGCTCCAGGCCAATATCGACGAACGCTGCCTGCATGCCCGGCAACACCCGGACCACCTTGCCTTTATAGATGTTGCCGACGATGCCGCGGCGCTGGGTGCGCTCTACGTGCACCTCCTGCAGGACACCGTTCTCCACCACTGCCACGCGTGATTCCATCGGGGTGATGTTGATCAGAATCTCTTCACTCATGGCAGGCTCTCGTCAAGGTTTTCGGTAATGATGGATCGCTGCGGGATGGCTGGCTAGCGCGCTGTCGAACCCTCTTGCGGCTGCCAGACAGCAACGGCGAATTGCTCCAGCAGCTCGGCGGTCTCGCTCAAGGGCAGGCCGACCACGGCCGAATAGCTGCCCTCGATGCCGCTGACGAATACCGCGCCCAAACCCTGGATGGCATAGCCACCGGCCTTGTCCAGCGGCTCGCCGCTGGCCCAGTAGCGCAGGGCTTCTTCGAAGGAGATGGCGCGAAAGCGCACCGTGGTGCTGACGCAGCGGCTGATGCTGCGCCGGCCGTCGGTCAGCGCCACCGCGGTGAGCACCTGGTGCTCGCGCTTGGACAGATCGCCGAGCATGGCCAGGAAATGTTCACGGTCTTCTGGCTTGCCGAGGATTTCGTCGTCGAGCACCACCGTGGTGTCCGCGCCCAGCACCACGCCGTTGCCATCGGTGTGGGCGAAACCGGCCACCGCCTTGGCCTGGGCCAGGCGCTCGACATAGGCTGCCGGGGCTTCGCCGGGCAACGGGGTTTCATCGATGGGGGCACTGACGACCGTGAACGGCACGCCGATCTGGGTCAGCAGTTCACGACGACGCGGCGAACCGGAGGCCAGGTAAAGTTGAGGCATGTGGACATCTCCCTGTCAGTGGTGGCGCAGCGTCAATGAATATGCAAGCGCACGCGCAAGCCGCGCAGGGCGAAGCTGACCCACGGCCAGAGCAAGGCACTGATCACCGCCGACCAGACCAACGCCAGCGTTGGCAGGCGGTTGCCGGTCAGGGCGCTGAGCCATAGCTGGATCAGCTGGGCGATACCGAAGATCACCAGGATCACCAGGCTCTGCTGCCACATGGGGAACATGCGCAGGCGCTGCTGCAACGACAGCACGAGGAACGTGATGAGGGTAAGGATGAGCGCATTCTGCCCCAGCAAGGTGCCGTACAGCACGTCTTCGGCCAGGCCCAGCACGAAGGCGGTGGTCATGCCGACCTTGGTGGGCACGGTGAGGGTCCAGAACGCCAGCAGCAACGCCAGCCACATGGGCCGGAACACTTCCATGAACTGCGGCATCGGCGAGACGCTGAGCAACAGGCCGATGGCAAAGGTCAGCCAGATGGCCCAGCCGTTTCTGCTACGGGTGCTGGCCATTATTGCCTCCGGGGTTGAGCGGGCGCTGCGGCCGGGTGGGCCGGGGCCGTGACGTTTGCGGCAGGTGTCGGAGCTGCGGCGGGTGCGGCAGGCTGCGCGGCGTTGGCCGCGGCTGGCGTTGCCGGGGCCGCAGGGGCCTGGCCATGGCCGGCACCCTGGCGGTCGGCTTCTTCCTGGGCAATCGCCGCTTCCGTTGCACGCTCTTCCGGGGTACGCCGGTCGCTGAACACCAGCAGCATGTAGCGGCTGCGGTTGAGCGCGGCGGTCGGGATGGCGCGGACGATGGCGAATGGCTGGCCGGAATCGTGGATCACTTCATTGACCGTGGCCACCGGGTAGCCGGCCGGGAAGCGCTGGCCCATGCCGGAGCTGACCAGCAGGTCGCCTTCCTTGACGTCGGCGGTGTCGGCCACGTGGCGCAGTTCCAGGCGTTCCGGGTTGCCGGTGCCGCTGGCGATGGCGCGCAGGCCGTTGCGGTTGACCTGCACCGGAATGCTGTGGGTGGTATCGGTGAGCAGCAGCACCCGCGAGGTGTACGGCATCAGCTCGACCACCTGGCCCATCAGGCCACGGGCATCGAGCACCGGCTGGCCGAGGAACACACCGTCGCGCTCGCCCTTGTTGATCAGGATGCGGTGGGTGAACGGGTTGGGGTCGACACCGATCAGCTCGGCAACCTCGACCTTCTCGTTGACCAGCGCCGAGGAATTGAGCAGCTCACGCAGGCGCACGTTCTGCTCGGTCAAGGCCGCCAGCTTTTGCAGGCGCCCTTGCAGCAGCAAGGCTTCGGTCTTGAGTTTCTCGTTTTCGGCGATCAGCTCGGTGCGGCTGCCGAACTGGCCAGCCACACCCTGCCACATGCGCTGCGGCAGGTCGGTGATCCAGTAGGACTCCATCAACACCAGGCCCATCTGACTGCGCACGGGCTTGAGCAGGTCGAAACGCGAGTCGACCACCATCAGTGCGATCGACATCACCACCAGCACGAGCAGGCGTACGCCCAGCGAGGGGCCTTTGGAGAAAAGCGGTTTAATGGGCCGTTCCTCGCGGACGACTCAGGAAGTCACTGAACATGGGGCAACGCACCGGCCTGCTTGCGGATTGACGGAAAACGACGCCCTCACGGGCGCCAACCCAGCGCATACAGGTAGCACTGCGCGTGCTACCTGTAAACCGGGCGATGAAACGGCAGCGTCAGGGCTCACTCGCTGGAGAGCAGGTCCATCGCGTGCTTGTCCATCATTTCCAGGGCGCGGCCGCCGCCACGGGCGACGCAGGTCAGCGGGTCTTCGGCGACGATCACCGGCAGGCCGGTTTCCTGGGCCAGCAGCTTGTCCAGGTCACGCAGCAGCGCGCCACCACCGGTCAGCACCAGGCCGCGCTCGGCGATGTCCGAGGCCAGCTCAGGCGGCGATTGCTCCAGGGCGCTCTTGACCGCCTGGACGATAGTCGCCAGCGACTCTTGCAGGGCTTCAAGCACTTCGTTGGAGTTCAGGGTGAAGGCGCGTGGAACGCCTTCGGCCAGGTTACGGCCACGGACGTCGACTTCGCGCACTTCGCCGCCTGGGTAGGCGGTGCCGATTTCCTGCTTGATGCGCTCGGCGGTGGATTCGCCGATCAGGCTGCCGTAGTTACGGCGCACATAGGTGACGATGGCTTCGTCGAAGCGGTCGCCGCCAACACGCACGGACTCGGCGTAGACCACGCCGTTGAGCGAGATCAGCGCGATTTCGGTGGTACCACCACCAATATCGACGACCATCGAACCGCGGGCTTCTTCGACCGGCAGGCCGGCACCGATGGCAGCGGCCATCGGCTCTTCGATCAGGAACACTTCACGGGCACCGGCACCCAGGGCCGACTCGCGAATGGCGCGACGCTCTACCTGGGTCGACTTGCACGGCACGCAGATCAGCACGCGAGGGCTGGGCTGCAGGAAGCTGTTTTCGTGAACCTTGTTGATGAAATACTGCAACATTTTTTCACAAACGCTGAAGTCGGCGATCACGCCATCTTTCATCGGACGAATGGCCGCAATGTTACCGGGCGTACGGCCCAGCATGCGCTTGGCTTCGGTACCGACAGCGACGACGCTTTTCTGGTTGCCGTGGGTACGGATGGCAACAACCGAGGGCTCATTCAGGACGATACCGCGCTCACGCACGTAAATAAGGGTGTTGGCAGTACCCAGGTCGATAGACAGATCGCTGGAAAACATGCCACGCAGTTTCTTGAACATGGGAAAGTGACCCTGGGGAAAGCGTGGGTAAAAAAGTGCGGCAAACTCTAACAATGGCAGGGATTTTGGGCAAGGAGCCAATATGTTAAATTGGCTGTTTTTCCGAGCATGCCTACCGATGATCGCGGCCCTTTGACCGCCAGAATCCTGACATGTTCCTCATTTTGTTAGCGGACAATTCCGTTCATCGTTCCTCCTGGAGATCCCCATGGCGCTGCAACGCTCCGACGTGGAAAAGATCGCCCATCTGGCCCGTCTGGGCCTGAATGAAGGCGAGCTGCCACGCATTACCGACGCCTTGAACAGCATTCTCGGGCTGGTCGACCAGATGCAAGCTGTCGACACCACAGGCATCGAACCGCTCGCCCACCCGCTGGAAACCACCCAGCGCCTGCGTCCCGACCAGGTCACCGAGAGCAATCAGCGCGACCAGTATCAAGCCGTCGCCCCGTCGACCGAGAACGGTCTGTACCTGGTTCCGAAAGTCATCGATTAAGGGATAGCGCCTGCCATGCATCAATTCACTCTGGCCGAGATCGCCCGCGGCCTCGCTGACAAGTCGTTCTCCTCGGCAGAACTGACCGGCGCGCTGCTGTCGCGCATCAAGCAGCTCGACCCGCAGCTCAACAGTTTCATCACCGTCACCGAAGAGCAGGCACTGGAGCAGGCGCGCGCCGCCGACGCCCGCCGCGCCGCTGGTGAAACCGGTGCGCTGCTGGGCGCGCCGATCGCCCACAAGGACCTGTTCTGCACCAACGGCACCCGCACCAGCTGCGGTTCGAAGATGCTCGACAACTTCACCGCCCCGTATGACGCCACCGTGGTCGCCAAGCTGGCCGCAGCCGGCATGGTCAGCCTGGGCAAGACCAACATGGACGAGTTCGCCATGGGCTCGGCCAACGAGTCCAGCCACTACGGCGCGGTGAAGAACCCGTGGAACCTGGAACACGTGCCTGGCGGTTCGTCCGGCGGTTCGGCCGCGGCCGTGGCCGCGCGCCTGCTGCCGGCCACCACCGGTACCGACACCGGCGGTTCGATCCGCCAGCCCGCGGCCTTCACCAACCTGACCGGCCTCAAGCCGACCTACGGCCGTGTTTCGCGCTGGGGCATGATTGCCTATGCCTCCAGCCTCGACCAGGGCGGCCCGCTGGCCCGCACCGCTGAAGACTGCGCCCTGCTGCTGCAAGGCATGGCCGGTTTCGACGCCAAGGACTCGACCTCGGTCGACGAGCCAGTGCCAGACTTCAGCGCCAACCTGAACGGCTCGCTGCAAGGCCTGCGCATCGGCGTGCCGAAGGAATACTTCGGTGCCGGCCTCGACCCGCGCATCGCCGAACTGGTGCATGCCAGCGTCAAGGAGCTGGAAAAGCTCGGCGCCGTGGTCAAGCAAATCAGCCTGCCGAACATGCAGCACGCCATCCCGGCCTACTACGTGATCGCTCCGGCGGAAGCTTCCTCCAACCTGTCGCGTTTCGACGGCGTGCGCTTCGGCCATCGCTGCGAAAACCCCAAAGACCTCACCGACCTGTACAAGCGCTCGCGCGGTGAAGGCTTCGGCGCAGAAGTGCAGCGCCGGATCATGGTCGGCACCTACGCCCTGTCGGCCGGCTACTACGATGCCTACTACGTCAAGGCGCAGCAGATCCGCCGCCTGATCAAGAACGACTTCGTGGCCGCCTTCCACGACGTCGACGTGATCCTCGGCCCGACCACGCCAAACCCGGCCTGGAGGCTCGGCGCCAAGAGCAGCGACCCGGTCGCCGCCTACCTGGAAGACGTCTACACCATCACCGCCAACCTGGCGGGCCTGCCGGGCCTGTCGATGCCGGCCGGCTTCGTCGATGGCCTGCCGGTGGGCGTGCAGCTGCTGGCCCCGTATTTCCAGGAAGGCCGCCTGCTCAACATCGCGCACCGTTACCAGCAAGTCACCGACTGGCACACCCGCGCCCCCAACGGCTTCTGAGGAATTCACACATGCAATGGGAAGTTGTGATCGGGCTGGAAATTCATACCCAGCTCGCCACCCAGTCGAAGATTTTCTCCGGCAGCGCCACCACCTTCGGTTCCGAGCCGAACACCCAGGCCAGCCTGGTCGATCTGGGCATGCCCGGCGTACTGCCGGTGCTCAACCAGGAAGCCGTGCGCATGGCGTGCATGTTCGGCCTGGCAATCGATGCCGAAATCGGCCCGCGCAACGTGTTCGCGCGCAAGAACTACTTCTACCCTGACCTGCCCAAGGGCTACCAGATCAGCCAGATGGACCTGCCGATCGTCGGCAAGGGCCACCTGGACATCGCCCTGGAAGACGGCACCGTCAAGCGCATTGGCGTGACCCGCGCGCACCTTGAAGAAGACGCCGGCAAAAGCCTGCACGAAGACTTCAACGGCGCCACCGGCATCGACCTGAACCGCGCCGGCACGCCGCTGCTGGAGATCGTCTCCGAGCCGGACATGCGCAGCGCCAAAGAGGCCGTGGCCTACGTCAAGGCGATCCATGCCCTGGTGCGCTACCTGGGCATCTGCGACGGCAACATGGCCGAAGGCTCGCTGCGCTGCGACTGCAACGTGTCGATCCGCCCGAAAGGCCAGGCCGAGTTCGGCACCCGCTGCGAGATCAAGAACGTCAACTCGTTCCGCTTCATCGAGCGTGCGATCAACAGCGAAATCCAGCGCCAGATCGACCTGATCGAGGACGGCGGCAAGGTAGTGCAGGAAACCCGCCTGTACGACCCGAACAAGGACGAGACCCGCTCCATGCGCAGCAAGGAGGAAGCCAACGACTACCGTTACTTCCCCGACCCGGACCTGCTGCCGGTGGTCATCGAGCCCGCGTTCCTCGACAGCGTGCGCGCCGGCCTGCCGGAGCTGCCGCCACAGAAAGTCGAACGCTTCCAGAGCCAGTACGGCCTGTCGGCCTACGACGCCAACGTGCTGGCCTCCAGCCGCGAGCAGGCCGACTACTTCGAGCAGGTGGTGAAGATCGGCGGCGACGCCAAGCTGGCCGCCAACTGGGTCATGGTCGAGCTGGGCAGCCTGCTGAACAAGCTGGGCCTGGAAATCGACCAGTCGCCGGTCAGCGCCGAGCAACTGGGCGGCATGCTGCTGCGCATCCGTGACAACACCATCAGCGGCAAGATCGCCAAGACCGTGTTCGAAGCCATGGCCGCCGGTGAAGGCGATGCCGACAGCATCATCGAAAGCAAAGGCCTGAAGCAGGTCACCGACACCGGCGCGATCGACAAGATGCTCGACGAGATGCTCGCCGCCAACGCCGACCAGGTCGAACAGTACCGCGCCGCTGACGAAGCCAAGCGCGGCAAGATGTTCGGCTTCTTCGTCGGCCAGGCGATGAAGGCCTCCAAAGGCAAGGCCAACCCGGGACAAGTGAACCAATTGCTCAAGTCCAAGCTCGAAGGGTGACCTGAAAGCGCGGCGAGGGCTTCGCCCTCGTTCGCGGGTAAACCCGCTCCCACAGGACAGCGACATACCTGTGGGAGCGGGTTTACCCGCGAAGGGCCGCACAGCGGCCCCAATGGCGGAGCTTCCAAATTGCAGAAATATTTCCTCACCAGCCTCACCCTCTTCGCCCTGCTGGCCGGCTGCGCCAGCCACGACATCGACCCTCGCGGTTACAACGAAACCGGCACCGCCTCCTACTACGGCAGCCGCCACCACGGCAAACGCACCGCCAGTGGCGAACCGTTCAACCAGCACGGCCTCACCGCCGCCCACCGCAGCCTGCCCTTCGGCAGCCGGGTGCTGGTGACCAACCTCGCCAACCAGCGCAGCGTGGTGGTACGCATCAACGACCGCGGCCCGCACACACGCGGCCGGCTGATTGACCTGTCACGCGCCGCAGCAGAAAAAATCGGCATGCTCCGTAGCGGAACGGCGCGAGTCCGGGTACAAGGTCTGAGCGATTGACCTGACTGGAGCCCTCGCCATTTTCGACCTGGCCACCCTCCCCACCTTCAGCCTGCTGCAACTGGGCCTGGGCCTGCTGTTGCTGATCCTCGGCGCCGAGCTGCTGGTCCGCGCGGCGCTGCGCCTGGCCACCCGCCTGCATGTTCGCCCGCTGATCATCGGCCTGAGCCTGGTGGCGTTCGGCAGTACCGCGCCGCAACTCACCGTCAGCCTGCAGGCTGCCTATCAAGGCGCGCCTGATGTGGCGGTGGGCAGCGTGATCGGCAGCAATATCTTCAACGTGCTGGTGATTCTCGGCCTGGCCGCGCTGATCATTCCGCTGCGCGTGTCGCGCCAGCTGGTGCGCCTGGACATTCCCTTGATGATCGCCGCCAGCGGCCTGGTCTATCTGCTGGCCGGCAACGGCCAGCTGGGGCGCTTCGAAGGTGCGCTGTTGCTGCTCGGCCTGCTCGGCTACCTGCTGATGCTCCGGCACCAGTCGCGCCACCATGCGCGCACCTACCCGGCAGCGAATACGCCGGCCACAGGCGCCGGACGCTTCTGGAGCGGCGTATTGCTGCAGGTCTTCCTGGGCCTCGGCCTGCTGAGCCTGGCCGGGCACCTGCTGCTGCAGGCCGCCGTCGAGGTCGCTACCGACCTCGGGCTCTCCGAACGGGTTATCGGCCTGACCGTGGTCGCGGTGTGCACCTCGCTGCCGGAGTTGGCCGCCGCCCTGATCGCCGCGCTGCGCGGCGAGCGCGAGGTGGCCGTGGGCACGGTAATCGGCAGCAACCTGTTCAACCTGCTGGCGGTGCTGGGGCTGACCGCCGTGGTTGCACCCGAGCCGCTGTCGATCTCGCCCAACGCCCTGGATTTCGACCTGCCGGTAATGCTCGGAGTCGCGGCGCTATGCCTGCCGGTGTTCTATTCGGGCTTTCGGGTGACCCGCGCCGAGGGCTTGGTGTTCCTCTGCCTGTACCTGGCCTACGGCCTGCACGTGGTGACGTTCACCACCGGGCTGCCCCTGGCCGGGCGCCTGGAAAACCTGATGCTGTTCTACGTTCTGCCAGCGCTCGGCGTCGTGCTGCTGTATACGACGGTGCGCGCCTGGCGCCGCCAACACTAAGGAAAACAACATGGCTGACACAAAACAGACCGGCGAAAGCATTCGCCGCCAGGTGATGGGCGATGCCTTCGTCGACCGCGCCTTGGGCAACGCGACCGCGTTCACCCAGCCGCTGCAGGACTTCGTCAACGAACATGCCTGGGGCAGCGTCTGGGCCCGCGACGGGCTGCCACTGAAGACCCGCAGCCTGATCACCCTGGCCACGCTGACCGCGCTCAAGTGCCCGCAAGAGCTCAAGGGGCATGTGCGTGGGGCGTTGAACAATGGCTGCACGGTGGAGGAAATTCGCGAGGCGTTACTGCATTGCGCCGTGTATGCCGGCGTGCCGGCGGCGATCGATGCGTTCCGCGCGGCGCAGGAAGTAATCGACAGCTACCAGAACTGAGAGCTCACAAACCTCTTCGCGGGTTAACCCGCTCCCACAGGTACTGTGCATTCCCTGGGATGGCACAGCACCTGTGGGAGCGGGTTTACCCGCGAAGAAACCAACGCGACAACCGAAGTCAGGCCTTGGCCTGACGGTGCTTCTTCATGCGGAACGCCACCCACAGCACCAGGATCCACGCCGGGATCAGCATCACCGAGATACGAATCGGTGGCGTCAGGTACATCACCACCAGAATCAGCACGATGAACGCCAGGCACAGGTAGTTGCTCACCGGGTGCCCCCAACTGCGGTAGGTCGGCGTGATACCGGCCGCCAGCTTGGCCTTGCGGAACTTCAGGTGGGTGATGCTGATGCTCGCCCAGTTGATCACCAGCGCCGAAACGGCCAGGGCCATCAACAGGCCGAAGGCTTCACCAGGCATCAGGTAGTTGATCAGCACGCACATCCCCGTGGCGAATGCCGACACGCCCAATGCGGTGAGCG
The DNA here is from genome assembly GCF_050586605.1 of Pseudomonas sp. ES1. NCBI lineage: Bacteria > Pseudomonadati > Pseudomonadota > Gammaproteobacteria > Pseudomonadales > Pseudomonadaceae > Pseudomonas > Pseudomonas sp. ES1. The sequence continues at coordinate 16,984 of NZ_JBOBDM010000040.1, forward strand.
GCACGCCCCGGCGGCTGACTTTGAGCAGCTGGCGCGGCGCATCACCCTGGGAGGCCAGGCCGAACAGCATGCGGCTGTTGGCGTAAACGCAGCTGTTGTACACCGACAGCGCGGCGGTCAGCACCACCACGTTGAGGATGGTCGCCACCAGGTCGCTGTCCAGCTCGTGGAAGATCATCACGAACGGGCTACCGCCCTGCACCACCTTCTGCCACGGATACAGCGACAGCAGCACCGCCAGGGCACCGATGTAGAAGATCAGGATGCGATACACCACCTGATTGGTGGCCTTGGGGATGCTCTCGCGCGGGTTTTCAGCTTCGGCGGCAGTGATGCCGACCAGCTCCAGGCCGCCGAAGGAGAACATGATCACCGCCAGCGCCATGATCAGCCCGGTCACGCCATTGGGGAAGAAGCCACCGTATTGCCACAGGTTGGCGACGCTGGCGTCCGGCCCGCCGTGGCCGCTGCCCAGCAGCCAGGCGCCAAAGCCGATCATGCTGACGATGGCCACCACCTTGATCAGGGCGAACCAGAACTCCATCTCGCCATACACCTTCACCTGGGTCAGGTTGATGGCGTTGATGGCCACGAAGAAGATCGCCGCCGTGGCCCAGGTGGGGAAGTCCGGCCACCAGTACTGCACGTAGATGCCCACGGCGGTGAGCTCGGCCATGCCGACCAGCACGTAGACCACCCAGTAGTTCCAACCCGAGACGAAGCCTGCAAACTCGCTCCAGTAGTGGTGCGCGAAGTGGCTGAAGCTGCCGGCCACCGGTTCCTCGACCACCATCTCGCCAAGCTGGCGCATGATCAGGAAGGCCATCAGGCCGGCGACGGCATAGCCCAACAGCACGGAGGGGCCGGCCAGCTGGATGGTCTGGGCGATGCCCAGGAACAGCCCGGTGCCGATGGCACCGCCCAGCGCGATCAGCTGTATATGGCGATTCTTCAGCCCGCGCTGCAAGCGCTCGGGCGTGCTCTGGTCTTGCATGAAGTGTCCTTTAGGTGAGGCCGTGTTGTTGGTGTTGTGTGCAGTCAAGCTCTAGATCCAGCCGCCCCACTGCAAGACGAAAATTCCGATATTGGTGGTGATGGCCGCCATCAGTGTAGTGATCACGATGATCGAGGCGGCCAGTTCGTGGTTGCCGTTGGCCGCCCGCGCCATCACATAGCTCGCCGCCGCAGTGGGGCTGCCGATGTAGAGGAACAGGATGCCCAGCTCGGCCCCGCGGAAACCGCAGAGCCAGGCGCCCAGGGTACCCAGTAGCGGCAGCCAGACCATCTTCACCAGGCTCACATCGAACGCCAGCCTGCCGCTGTCGCGCAGCGCCGCCAGCGACAAGGTGCCACCGATGCAGATCAGCGCCAGCGGCAAGGTCATCTGCGCCAGGTAGTCGGCAGAGGTCAGCAGCCAGTTGGGCAGCGGCACCTGGCCATAGGCCATGGGCGTTGCGAGCAGCACGCTGATGATCAGCGGGTTGCTGAGAATGCTCTTGCAGATGCTCCACGGGTCGGACTTCAGGTCCGGGCTGTACACCGCCAGTACCACTGCCGACAGCGAGTTGTACATGAGGATGACCAGCCCGGCCAGCACCGCGCCGAGGGAGATACCGTAGTCGCCGTAGAGGCTGGCGGCCAGCGCCAGGCCGATCACGCCATTGTTGCCGCGAAATGCGCCCTGGGTGTAGATGCCTCGGTCCGCCTGCGGGCAGCGCCAGATCGCCAGGCCCCAGGCCAGGCCGAACCCCACCAGGGTGGCAACGATGAAGTAGAGGATGACCCCGGGCTTGACCGCGGCGGCCAAGTCGGCGTGGTAGATGCCAAGGAACAATAGCGCCGGCATGCAGACGTTGAACACCAGCGATGACGCGACCTTGCTGAAGTTGTCGTCGATCACGCGGATGCGCTTGAGCAGCACGCCCATGAACAGCATGGCGAACACGGGCGCCGTGATGTTCAGTGTCTGGATAAGAAGGGCGAGCATGCAGCCTGATCCTGGGAGTTGCCGTTAGGGGGCTAATCATACGTCAGTGCCAGGGCCTTGCGCCCATCGAAGGTGCCAGTTGGCAGCACAAACTGAGCTTGACGTAGGAAATTTCCCGAATATGATGGCAAATACTGTATATGCATACAGTTAAAAATGGATTATCCCGACATCGCAAGGAGCTGATCATGTCAGGAATGCAAACCGCGCCCGTGGCCAACCAAGCCCAGGCCAAACAGGTCGTTGCCGACCTCGATCAACTGTTCGATCCGCAGGGCATCGACCTTCCCGGGCCGGACAGCCAGCTGATGCTGGTCATGCACGGCCACCACACCCTCAAGTACCATCGCTTCGCCGTGCCGCAAGGCACAGGCCAGGCGCCCAAACGCAAACCCGAGCTGTTCTTCGAAGGGGGTGAGCACACCGCTATCGGTGACAACACCCTGCTGCGCTATGAAGCTGGCCAGCCGGGCATCCCCGCCCACCAGTCGCCCCTGCCGTTGCCCAACGGCCTGAGCCTGACCTACGGTCAGGTCATCGCCCTGGGCGGCGACTTCTATGGCGTGCCCGAGCGGCCCATCGCCGATGGCGCCAGCGAGGCCGAACGCATCACACGCTTCACCCAGGCCTTCGACTCCCTGGCTCGCCTGCCGGCGGCCAAGGAAGAAGCCGGGCAGATCCTCGCCGTGATGCAGGAAGAAATCGCCGCCGCCAACCAGGCCATCCAGGACGGCCGCCAGCCCCACGAAGCCTACGACGCACTGGGCGACAGCCTGTCGGCACGCTGGAATCGCATCACCGGCGGCGGCAGCTTCGCGTCCGACCTGTTCCCGCTTGGCCGCTACCTGAAGCTGGCCGCCAGCAACTGGGACCATTTCGGCCCCTGGGCGCTGCTGGCCTACCAGGCCGGCCACGCCGCAGCCTTGCAGCAAGCCGTGAAGGCGCATGCCAGTGGCGAGGAGCGGGACCTGCAACTGGCCTACGCCATGAATGCCTTCGCCGATCACTTCCTCACCGACCTGTTCTCCGCCGGCCATTTGCGGGTGCCGCGCAAGGCCCTGGCCGACAGCGTCACCCCGAGCGACGTCGGCTCGCTGATTTCGCGTTTCATGCACGATGAAGACAGCAAGTACGGCCTGCTGGTGCGCAACGCCGAAGGCGAGCAATGGCGCGCCTATGGCGACAAACGCTACTTCGACAGCGTCGATGTGGCCAACCGTCGCCAGGTTGGCCGGGCAGTGCAGCGCTCGGCCGACGAGGTGTTCCAGGCGTTCGTCGATGGCCGCCTGCCCTTGGCCAAGGACTATGCCGCCCTGCGCCTGGCACCAGATCTGCACGCCGCCGAGCAGGACCTGGTGCCGGGCAACTTTGCCCCGCTGTATTTCCAGAACGGCAAGACCGTGCTCCGGCGCAAGGACGTCAACAACCTCAACGACCGCGAGCGCATCGCCGACTGGTGGGGCTGGAGCACCTACCTGCTGCTCAAGGACTACAAGCCCAATACCCCCAGCGGATTCATCGCCCCACCGAGTGCGTCACCGGCCATCATTGGCTGGCAAAGCAGCGAACCGGATGGCCTCAACTGGCAGCGTGGCAACTCGGTGCGTTACGCCTTCAGCGTGAGCGAGCAGTTCAACGAATCCTATATCGGGCCGTGGAGCGCCTATGCCCTACTGGGCGAGCAGTTCCACCCGACCGTACAGGTGCCGCTGGACGGCAAGCAGCGCGGGCGCAACCTGTTCCGCCAGTTCCGCGGCGGCTCGCCGGAGCTGATCGCCAGCCTGAACGGCGTGGCAACCACTTACATCGATCGCAATGCGTGACAAGGAGGTCACCGATGAACATCAGGATCAAACTGGAGCTGGCTTCGGGTCAGTCGCTGGCAGGCATGCCGCTGGAGTTGCTGCGTGATGGCAAGGTCATTGGCCGGGCCAAGGTGCCGGCTGGAGGGCTGGTGGCGTTCGAGGCGCCTGCTGGTGCAGGGCAACTGGCGGTGCGAGTTGACCGCTCGGGGCTGAAAGCCTGACAGATTGCTTGGGCCGCCTTGCGGCCCTTTCGCTGGCAAGCCAGCTCCCACAGACAAGTTGTCAACACATCCTGTGGGAGCCGGCTTGCCGGCGATAGGGACGACGCGCTCTTAGCGCCGTACCGGGCGCTTCTGCAATTTGCGCTGCAAGGTGCGCCGGTGCATGCCCAGCGCTCGCGCGGTGGCGGAGATATTGCCTTCATGCTCGCCGAGCACGCGCTGGATATGCTCCCACTGCAAGCGATCCACCGACATCGGGTTTTCCGGCACCAGGGCATCCAGGTCGGTGTGCTCCGACAGCAGTGCAGCCAGCACATCGTCGGCATCTGCAGGTTTGCACAGGTAGTTGCAGGCCCCGCGCTTCACCGCTTCGACCGCAGTGGCGATGCTCGAGTAACCGGTCAGGATCACCACGCGCATCTCCGGGTCCAGCTCCAGCAGCTTGGGCAGCAGCACCAGGCCCGAATCGCCTTCCATCTTCAGGTCCAGCGTGGCGTAGTCCGGCAGGTCCTGCTCGGCCAGCTTCAGGCCCTCCTCGGCAGAGCCAGCGGTACTCACGCGGAAACCACGGCGGCTCATGGCCCGCGCCATGACCCGGGTGAAGGTGGCATCGTCATCCACCAGCAGCAGGTGCGGCAGTTCTTCGCCTTCGACCTGGTTTTCTTCGCTCATCATTCATCTCCTCGCTTGCCATGGGGCAGGCGCAATTCGGTCAGGGTGCCACCCTGCTCATGACTATAGAGTTTCACCGAACCGCCCGCACGCGTCACGCTGGCCTTGCTCAAGAACAGGCCCAGGCCGAAGCCTTTGCCCTTGGTGGTAATAAAGGGTTTGCCGATCGCTTCGGCAATGGCCGGCGGCATGCCGGGGCCATGGTCGCGGATGCTGATGACGATATCCTGGGCGTCCCAGTCAAGGCGCACCTCCAGGTCGTCCGGGCAAGCATCGGCGGCATTGTTCAACAGGTTCAGCAGGGCCTGGGTCAGGTCGGGCGGCGGCGCCAGCCGCGGTACCTGGCCATCACGCAGGCGCTGGAAACGGTAGCTGGCTTCAGGGCGCATCAGGTGCCAGCGGTTGAGCGCTTCGTCGAGCCAGGCCGTGACGTCCTGCTCGACGATGGCCAGGCGGCGGTTGGCTTCGGCGGCGCGTACCAGTTGCTGCAGGGTTTCCTTGCACAGCTTGACCTGGTCCTGAAGGATCTGCAGATCTTCCTGCAGCAACGGATCGGTGTGGTCCTGGCGCATTTCATTGAGCAGCACGCTCATGGTCGCCAACGGCGTGCCCAGCTCATGGGCGGCGCCGGCGGCCTGGGTGGCCACCGCCAGCAGTTGTTCGTCGCGCAGGCTCTCTTCACGGCGCTCGGCACGCAGGTGCTCCTGGCGGCGCAACTCCTCGGCCATGCGTGCGGCGAAGAAAGTAATCACCGCCGCGGCCAGGGCGATACTCAGCCACATGCCGTAGACCTGCATGGTGTCGCGCGACTGCGGCAAGGTTTCCAGCGGGTAGAACTGCACCAACAGCAGGCTGTAGGCCACCAGGGCGATGCCCGACAGCACCAGCGAGTAGATCCACGGCAGGGTGACGGCGGCGATCGCCAGCGGCACCAGGTAATAAGAGACGAAGGGGTTGGTCGAACCACCGGAGTAATACAGCAGCGCGCTGTGGATCAGCAGGTCGCAGGCCAGCTGCAGCGCATACTCGAGTTCGGTGACCGGCAGTGACAGGCGCAAGCGCACGGCGGTGAACGCGCACAGCAGCGACGACAGGGCCAGGGTGACCACCAGCGAGAACCATGGCAGCGGCAGCAACTCGGTCCAGTAGGCCACGCCCACGGAACCGGCCTGGGCAGCCAGCACAAGGATGCGGATGAAGGTCAGGCGCCAAAGGTTCTGGCGTGTAGCGGACAGCGGATGTGCGGCGGCGAGCATGAGCTCTCCCGATGAGGCTCCAAGAAAATCGGCTGGAGTATACCGAAGCCAGGCGCTTCACTGCAGCGATGCGGCAAAGCGCCACACGAGTCAGCTTCAAGACTCTAGCTACAAGCTTCAAGCGTTCTCGCGGCGAATCTTCATTAGATGCTCTGACCTTGGGGCTGTGAAACTTATCTCGATAATATTCACATACTTTCTTACAGCTTGCCGCTTGTCGCTTTGAACTGCCTAAACTGTCCCCGGTCTGATCGGCCATGCGTGGCACGAACGTTCTAACCACGCTTTTCATTGCCAAGGAGCTACACATGCACATTTCCCGTCGCGGCAAAGCCTTCGCCCTGTCCTGCGGCCTGCTCGCCACCCTGCCCGCCGTGGCCGCCGACGAGCCACGCTACAACCAGGTGTCGCTGCGCGCCGAAGTCAGCAAGGAAGTCGCCCGCGACCTGATGGTCGTGACGCTGTACAGCGAAGCGCAGAACAGCGACCCGGGCAAGCTCGCCAAGCAGATCACCGAAACCATGAACAAGGCCGTGCAGCAGGCCCGTGACGTGAAGGACGTGAAGATCAGCCAGGGCAGCCGCAACAGCTACCCGATCTACGACACCAAGGGCCAGAAGATCACCGGCTGGCGTGAGCGCGCCGAACTGCGCCTGGAAAGTGCCGATTTCCCGGCCCTGTCCAAGCTCACCGGCGAACTGCTGCAGGACCTGAAGATGGGCGGCATGGACTTCTCCATCGCCCCGGCCACCCGCAAGACCAGCGAAGACGAGCTGCTCAAGGATGCCGTGGCCGCGTTCAAGGCTCGCGCCCAGCTGGCCACCGAAGCGCTCGGCGGCAAGGGCTACAAGGTGGTCAGCCTGAACCTCAACAGCAGCGGCTACCCGCGCCCGTACCTGCGCAGCGCACCGATGGCGATGATGGCCAAGGCTGCCGACGAAGCGGCGCCAGCGCCCGATATCGAGGCCGGCACCAGCGAAGTCAGCATGAGCGCCGATGGCCTGATCGAAGTCCAGGTGCCCTGACCCCTCCAAGTGGATGTCCGTGGCGGTGAAATCCGCCTCGGACAGCACTTTCCGACTATTCCTACGCACTAATCAGGTGCGTCCACCTGTCATCGAAAATGCGAAACATCTTGAAATTCTTGCCATTTCAGGCCGCGCAAACGATCAACATTCGACAAACTTATATTTTTGCGACATCCATGTACGACCGTCCCACGTTTTGCCGCCAACCACTCTGCTGAGTGTTGCATTGGGAATAGCCCCTGCATAAGTATCCGCAGGTCGGCTCACGAGGCCGCCTCACTCTAAAAAAATGACAACAATGAGGCCACCATGCTCAAACACGCAGTCATTCCGTTCCTGGTCGGCGCAGGCTTGCTAGCCGGCGCTCCCTCCGCCCTCGCCGCGACCAACCTGGTGTTCTGCTCCGAAGGCAGCCCGGCCGGCTTCGACCCAGGCCAATACACCACCGGAACCGACTTCGACGCCTCGGCTGAAACCATCTTCAACCGGCTCACGCAATTCGAACGTGGCGGCACCGCGGTGATTCCGGGCCTAGCCACCAAGTGGGAAGTGTCCGACGACGGCAAGGCCTACGTCTTCCACCTGCGTGAAGGCGTCAAGTTCCACACCACCGACTACTTCAAGCCGACCCGCGAATTCAACGCCGACGACGTGCTGTTCACCTTCAACCGCATGCTCGACAAGGACCAGCCGTTCCGCAAGGCGTACCCCACCGAATTCCCGTACTTCACCGACATGGGCATGGACAAGAACATCGCCAAGGTCGAGAAGGTCGATGACCACACCGTGAAGTTCACCCTCAACGAGGTCGACGCCGCGTTCATCCAGAACCTGGCCATGAGCTTCGCCTCGATCCAGTCGGCCGAATACGCCGACCAGTTGCTCAAGCAAGGCAAGCCTGCCGACATCAACCAGAAGCCGATCGGCACCGGCCCGTTCGTGTTCAGCAAGTACCAGAAGGACGCGCAGATCCGCTACAAGGGCAACAAGGACTACTGGAAGCCCGAGGACGTGAAGATCGACAACCTGATCTTCGCCATCAGCACCGACGCTTCGGTACGCATGCAGAAGCTCAAGAAGAACGAGTGCCAGGTCACCCTGTTCCCCCGCCCGGCCGATATCCAGCCGCTGAAGCAGGACCCGAAGCTGAAGATGCCCGACCAGGCCGGCTTCAACCTCGGCTACATCGCCTACAACGTGATGGACAAGGTCAAGGGCAGCAACGAGCCTAACCCGCTGTCGCAACTCAAGGTGCGTGAAGCCCTGGACATGGCGGTGAACAAGCAGCAGATCATCGAGTCGGTGTACCAGGGCGCCGGCCAGCTGGCGGTCAACGCCATGCCGCCAACGCAGTGGTCCTACGACACCACCATCAAGGACGCCAAGTACGACCCCGAAAAGGCCAAGCAGCTGCTCAAGGAAGCCGGCATCAAGGAAGGCACCGAGATCACCCTGTGGGCCATGCCGGTGCAACGCCCGTACAACCCCAACGCCAAGCTGATGGCCGAAATGCTGCAGTCCGACTGGGCCAAGATCGGCATCAAGGCCAAGATCGTCAGCTACGAATGGGGTGAGTACATCAAGCGCTCCAAGGGCGGCGAGCAGGGTGCCATGCTGATTGGCTGGAGCGGCGACAACGGTGACCCGGACAACTGGCTGGGCACCCTCTATGGCTGCGACGCCATGGACGGCAACAACTTCTCCAAGTGGTGCTACAAGCCGTACGACGACCTGATCAAGCAAGCCAAGGCCACCCCCGACCAGGCCAAACGCACCGAGCTGTACAAGCAGGCGCAACACATCCTCAAGGAACAGGTGCCGATCACCCCGATCGCCCACTCCACCGTGTATCAGCCCATGAGCACGTCCGTGAAGGACTTCAAGATCAGCCCCTTCGGCCTGAACTCCTTCTACGGGGTAAGCGTGGACAAGTAACGGCCATGCTCGCCCCGCCCGCACGGTTTGCGGCGGGGCGACTACATGACCGGGCGGCGCGTAGGACTTTTCCAACGCAGTCGCCGGAATACTCCCGCTCCCTTATCAGTCTCTGAACCATGGCTCCCACGCCTTGACGACTCTATCGTCAGGGCCGGGATGTCATCGCCGCGCTTTGCCTGTCGCGGCCAGAAAAGACCAGGACAAAGGATTTGCCATGCGCCCTACCACGCTGTGCTCCACCCTCTTTGCACTCGGCCTGCTGAGCCACGCGCCGCTGACACTGGCCAACAACCTGGTGTTCTGCTCCGAAGGCAGCCCGGCAGGCTTCGACACCGCCCAGTACACCTCGGCCACCGACAACGATGCCGCCGAACCGATCTACAACCGCCTGGTCGAGTTCGAGCGCGGCGGCACCGCCGTGCATCCGGCCCTGGCCACCGACTGGCAGGTCTCCGACGACGGCCTGCGCTACACCTTCCACCTGCGGCCCGGGGTGAAGTTCCACGCCAACAAGGGCTTCCAGCCCACCAGGGATTTCAACGCCGACGACGTGCTGTTCACCTTCAACCGCATGCTCGACAAGCAGCACCCGTTCCGCCAGGCCTACCCCACCGAATTTCCGTACTTCATCAGCATGGGGCTGGACAAGAACATCGCCAAGGTCGAGAAGACCGCCCCGCTGACCGTGGCATTCACCCTCAACAAGGTCGATGCCGCGTTCATCCAGAACCTCGCCATGGCCTTCGCCGCTATCCTCTCCGCCGAGTACGCCGAGCACCTGCTGGCCGAGGGCAGGCCGAGCGACATCAACCAGAAACCGATCGGCACCGGCCCGTTCGTGTTCCAGCGTTACCAGAAAGACGCGCAGATTCGCTACAAGGGCAACAAGGACTATTGGGCACCGGACCAGGTGAAGCTCGACAACCTGGTGTTCTCCATCAACATCGACCCGTCGGTACGCATCCAGAAGCTGCGCCGCAACGAATGCCAGGTCACCCTGCACCCGCGCCCGGCCGACCTGCCCGCACTCAGGCAGGACGGCAAGCTGCAGGTGCTGCAGCAACCCGGCTTCAACCTCGGCTACATCGCCTACAACACCCAGCACCCACCCTTCGACCGCCTCGAAGTACGCCAGGCCATGGACATGGCGGTGAACAAGCAGGCGATCATCCAGGCCGTCTACCAGGAAGCCGGGCAACTGGCGGTGAACGCCATGCCGCCCACCCAGTGGTCCTACGACGACTCGCTCAAGGACGCACCTTTCGACCCGCAAAAAGCCAAGAGCCTGCTCAAGCAGGCCGGGGTCAAGGAAGGCACCGAGATCACCCTCTGGGCCATGCCCGTACAGCGCCCCTACAACCCCAACGCCAAGCTCATGGCCGAAATGCTCCAGGCCGACTGGAGCAAGCTCGGTTTCAAGGTGCGCATCGTCAGCTACGAGTGGGGGGAATACCTCAAGCGCATGAAAAGCGGTGAGCACGATATCGCCCTGATCGGCTGGACCGGCGACAACGGCGACCCCGACAACTGGCTGGGCACGCTCTACAACTGCGACGCCATCGGCAGCAACAACTACTCGCTGTGGTGCGACCCGCAGTACGACGCGCTGGTCAAGCAAGCCAAACAGGTCACCGACCGCGAACAACGCAGCGCCCTCTACCAGCAGGCCCAGCAACGCCTCAAGCAACAGGTACCGATCACGCCCGTAGCCCATTCCACGGTCAACCAACCGCTGAGCAGCAACGTCAACGATTTCAAGGTCAGCCCCTTCGGACGCAACGTTTTCTCCGGCGTCAGTATCGATTGACCCCTGCATTGTCTGGCCGGGAGTGCGACCCACTCCCGCGGCCGCGTGCAGCCTGGATTTGCCTGGCGACCCCAGGCGAATACCTGCAGTACCGCGTCACCGTTGCAGGCCCGGCCCACGAGGCACGGGTAATAACTAAAAGAATAGAAAGGGAGCTTTGATTTTGAAACGCACCATGAAAACCGCACTGGCCTTGTCCATCGGCGCCTTCAGCGCCCTGGCCCAGGCCGAACCGATGAGCCAGGACTTCGTCCCCACCACGCTCAAGTCCAGCAGTGAACAAGCCGAGGCCAAGGGCTTCATCGACGGCCAGAGTCTGTCCGGCAGTACTCGCAACTGGTATGCCCGCGAACGCGCCACCCGCGCACCACTGTGGAAGTACTACAAGAGCGACGGCACCCGTCATCCCACCCACAGCCGCGACAACTGGGTGCAGGGCACCATCCTCAACTACAGCTCTGGCTTCACCGAGGGCACCGTGGGCTTCGCCGTCGAGGCCGCCGCCTACAACGCCGTTGCGCTGGAGCGCGGCCGTGCCGCCGTGGCCGGCCCCAACAACCGCACGCTCACCCACAGCGACGGCGACGTGATCGGCCAGTGGAGCAAGATGGGCCTGGGCAACGTCAAGGCGCGGGTGTCCAACACCACCCTCACCCTCGGCCGCCAGGCGGTCGACACCCCGATGATCGCCTACATCGGCAACCGCGCGCTGCCGTCGAGCTTCCAGGGTGCGTTCCTGCACAGCGCCGAGTTCGACAACCTGTCGTTCGACCTGGGCACCTTCGACCGCGTCTCGCCACGTACCGAGCAGAGCCTGAGCAAGTTCCGCAGCGAATACGGCAATGGCGTGGAAACCGACCGCGCCAGCACCGCCGGCATCAACTACCAGCCGCTGAAAAGCCTGAGTACCAGCCTGTACGCCACCAAGGTCGACGACTTCTGGAACCAGTACTACTTCGGCGCCAACCATGTGCTGGGCGACAGCGCGGTGCTGAGCCTGACCACCGGCTTGAACTACTACAAGACCGTAGACGCCGGCAGCAAGAAGATGGGCGAGATCGACAACGACACCTACAGCCTGTCGTTCGGCCTGACCCATCAGGCCCACACCCTGAGCGCGTCGTGGCAGCAGGTGAATGGCAACGAGTACTTCGACTACCTGCATGAAACCAACGGCATCTACCTGGCCAACTCGCTGCTGTCGGACTTCAACGGCCCCAACGAGAAATCGCTGCAGATCAGCTATGTGCTGAACATGGCGCCCTACGGTGTGCCGGGCCTCAAGTTCAACCTGTACAACGCCCGCGGCTGGGGCATCGACGGCACCCACTACAAGGGTAACGTCTACGACGTGAAAGGCCTCGACGGCGAAACCCACTACGAGTGGGGCTTCGGCACCAGCTACGCGGTGCAGAGCGGCCCGCTGAAAGACACCAGCATCCGTGCCACCTACACCGCCCACCGCGCCAGCAAGGCCCAGGGCGATGGCAGCCTCGACGAGTTCCGCCTGGTCACCACCATTCCATTCAACATTCTCTGACCGCTGGCGCCACGGCCCGACTCCCCACGGGCCGTGGCGGCTACGCTGGAATAGCACTGCAGGGAGGTTTCATGAAATCGTTACCGCTACGCGCTGCCCTGGCAGCGGTCATCCTGGGCGCTGCATCCACCGTTGCGGCCAAGCCGCTGGTGGTGTGCACCGAGGCCAGCCCCGAGGGCTTCGACATTGTCCAGTACACCACCGCCGTCACCGCCGACGCCTCGGCCGAAACCGTCTTCAATCGCCTGGTCGACTTCAAACCAGGCACCACGGATATCCAGCCAGCCCTGGCCACCCATTGGGACATCAGCCCGGACGGCCTGGTCTACACCTTCCACCTGCGCGAAGGCGTGAAGTTCCACAGCACCGACTACTTCACCCCCACCCGCGATTTCAACGCCGACGACGTGCTGTGGAGCCTGAACCGCCAGCTCAGGCCAGACCACCCGTGGCACGACAAGAGCAGCGTCGGCTACCCCTATTTCGAGAGCATGGCCTTCAAGGACCTGCTCAAATCGGTGGAGAAGACCGACGACCACACCGTGGTGATCACCCTGACCCGCCCGGAAGCACCGTTCCTGCATGACCTGGGCATGGCCTTCACCTCGATCTACTCCGCCGAATACGGCGACCAGTTGCTCAAGGCCGGCAAAACCGCCGAGCTCAACAGCAAGCCCATCGGCACCGGCCCGTTCGTCTTTCAGCGCTACAACAAGGATGCCCAGGTCCGCTACAAGCCCAACCCGGACTACTTCCGTGGCAAGCCACCGGCCGACGCTCTGATCTTCGCCATCGCCACCGACAGCAATGTTCGCCTGCAAAAACTGCGTGCCAACGAGTGCCAGGTGGCGCTGTACCCCAAGCCTGACGACGTGTCCTCGATCAAGGCCGACCCGAAACTCAAGGTTGCCGAGATCGAAGCGCTGGTCACCGGCTACATCGCGATGAACACCGAGCACAAGTACCTGAGCGACGTCCGCGTGCGCAAGGCGATCAACATGGCCTTCGACCGCCAGACCCACGTCGACCAGCTGTTCGGCAAGGGCAACGCGATGGTTGGGGTCAACCCGTATCCACCGTCCATGCTCGGCTACAACAGTGCCAACCAGAACCCGCCCCACGACCTGGACAAGGCTCGCGCCCTGCTCAAGGAAGCCGGCGTACCGGAAGGCACCGTGATCACCCTGTTCACCCGCAATGGTGGTGGCGCGACCAACCCCAACCCACGCCTGTCCGCAGAAATGCTCCAGGCCGACCTGGCCAAGGTCGGCATCAAGCTCGATATTCGCGTGATGGAATGGGCCGAAATGTTGCGCCGAGCCAAGAACGGCGAGGCCGACCTCGTGTCGACCGGCTGGGCCGGTGACAACGGCGACCCGGACAACTTCCTCAGCCCGCTGCTCAGCTGCGATGCAGCAAAATCCGGCGAGAACTATGCACGCTGGTGCAACCCCAAGTTCCAGCAGTTGATCACCCGCGCCCGCGAAGCCATCGACAACGACGAACGCGCCAAGCTCTATAGCGAAGCGCTGGCGGTGTACGATGAGGACCAACCGTGGATCAGCATGGCCCACCCGAAGATGTTCACTGCGATGCGCGAGAACGTCGAGGGCTACGTGATCAACCCACTGACCAACAATAACTTCGCCACCACCAAGGTGAAGTAGAACAACAACGACCGCCGGCGATCTGCAAGGCAGCCGGCGGCTGTGCCCTTAGTGGCTGATGAGGTACCCCCAACATGTTGAGTTTCATTGCCCGGCGCCTAGGCCTGCTGATCCCGACCTTCTTCGGTATCACCCTGCTGACCTTCGCACTCATACGCCTGATCCCTGGCGACCCTGTCGAAGTGATGATGGGCGAACGCAGGGTCGACCCCGAAATGCACGCCCAGGCCATGGAGCGCCTGGGCCTGAACAAACCGCTCCCGGTGCAGTACCTGGACTACGTCGGCAAGCTTGCCCAGGGCGATCTCGGTGAGTCGCTGCGCACCCGCGAAAGCGTCTGGCACGAGTTCACCACGCTGTTCCCGGCGACCCTCGAACTGGCCTTTGCCGCCCTGCTGTTCGCCGGCATCATCGGCCTGCTGGCCGGGGTGATCGCCGCGCTCAAGCGCGGTTCGCTGTTCGACCACGGCGTCATGGGCATCTCGCTGGCCGGCTACTCCATGCCGATCTTCTGGTGGGGCCTGATTCTGATCATGTTCTTCTCCGTGAGCCTGGGCTGGACGCCAGTTTCCGGGCGCATCGACCTGCTTTACGACATCGAGCCGAAGACCGGCTTCATGCTCATCGACACCCTGCTCAGCGACGAAGAAGGGGCGTTCAAGGACGCGCTGATGCACCTGATCCTGCCGGCCATCGTGCTGGGCACCATCCCGCTGGCGGTGATCGCCCGCATGACCCGCTCGTCGATGCTCGAAGTGCTGCGCGAGGATTACATCCGCACCGCCCGCGCCAAAGGCCTGTCGCCCGCCCGCGTGGTGTTCATCCACGGCCTGCGCAACGCCCTGATCCCGGTACTGACCGTGTTCGGCCTGCAGGTCGGCACGCTGCTGGCCGGCGCCGTGCTCACCGAAACCATCTTCTCCTGGCCGGGCATCGGCAAATGGCTGATCGAAGCCATCGGCGCCCGTGACTACCCTGTGGTGCAGAACGGCATTCTGCTGATCGCCTGCCTGGTGATCCTGGTCAACTTCGTCGTGGACATCCTCTACGGCCTGGTCAACCCACGCATCCGCCATCAGCGCTGAGGACTTCGTCATGACCAGCCCGATTCCAAAATCCGTCACTCCGCCAGCCGCGGTTGACCAAAGTTTGCTCTACCCCTCGCCCTACAAGGAGTTCTGGCAGGCCTTCTCGCGCAACAAAGGCGCGGTGGCCGGCCTGGCCTTCATGACCCTGGTGGTGTTCTGCGCACTGTTCGCCCCCTGGGTGGCACCGCACAACCCCAGCGAGCAGTACCGCGACTTCCTGCTCACGCCACCGGTGTGGCTCGAAGGCGGCACCTGGCAGTTCATCCTCGGCACCGACGAACTGGGCCGCGACCTGCTTTCACGGCTTATCCAGGGCGCACGCCTGTCGCTGCTGATCGGCCTGTCGTCGGTGGTGATGTCGCTGATCCCCGGCATCCTGCTGGGCCTGTTGGCCGGGTTCTTCCCGCAGATTCTCGGCCCGTCGATCATGCGCCTGATGGATGTGATGCTCGCCCTGCCCTCGCTGCTGCTGGCCGTGGCCATCGTCGCCATCCTCGGGCCTGGCCTGATCAACACGGTGATCGCCATCGCCATCGTCTCGCTGCCGTCCTACGTACGCCTGACCCGCGCCGCGGTGATGGGCGAGCTGAACCGTGACTACGTGACCGCCGCACGCCTGGCCGGCGCCAGCCTGCCACGGCTGATGTTCGTCACCGTGCTGCCCAACTGCATGGCGCCATTGATCGTGCAGGCCACCTTGAGTTTCTCCTCGGCAATCCTCGACGCCGCCGCCCTGGGCTTCCTCGGCCTTGGCGTGCAACCGCCCACCCCCGAGTGGGGCACCATGCTGGCCTCGGCGCGCGACTACATCGAGCGCGCCTGGTGGGTGGTGAGCCTGCCCGGCCTGACCATCCTGCTCAGTGTCCTGGCCATCAACCTGATGGGCGACGGCCTGCGCGATGCGCTGGACCCGAAACTCAAGAACGCCGCCTGAGGAGACCGCCATGTCACTGTTGCAGATCAACAACCTGAACGTGCGCTTCGGCGACGCCAATGCAGTACCGGTGGTGGACGGCCTCGACCTGAACGTGGACGCCGGCGAGATCCTCGCCATCGTAGGCGAGTCCGGCTCCGGCAAATCGGTCACCATGATGGCCCTGATGGGGCTGATCGACGCCCCCGGGCGCATCACCGCCGATGCCCTCACCTTCGATGGCACCGACATGCTCAAGCTCAGCGGCCGACAACGGCGCAAGGTGGTGGGCAAGGACATCGCCATGGTCTTCCAGGACCCGATGACCGCGCTCAACCCCAGTTACACCGTGGGCTACCAGATCGAGGAAGTGCTGCGTCAACACCTCGGGCTCAAGGGCAAGGCCGCCCGCCAGCGGGCCCTGGAGTTGCTGAAAAAAGTCGAGATCCCGGGCGCCGAAAGCCGCCTGGACGCCTACCCGCACCAGCTGTCCGGTGGCATGAGCCAACGGGTGGCGATCGCCATGGCCATCGCCGGTGAGCCCAAGCTGCTGATCGCCGACGAACCGACCACCGCGCTGGATGTGACCATCCAGGCGCAGATCATGGAGCTGCTGGTCAACCTGCAGAAAGAGCGCAACATGGCGCTCATCCTGATCACCCACGACCTGGCCGTGGTCGCCGAGACCGCCAAACGCGTGTGTGTGATGTATGCAGGCCAGGCCGTCGAAGTCGGCCAGGTGCCGGAGCTGTTCGACATCCCCGCCCACCCCTACAGCGAAGCGCTGCTGGCGGCCATCCCCGAGCACAGCATCGGCGCCGAACGCCTGGCCACCCTGCCCGGCATCGTCCCCGGCCGCTACGACCGCCCGCAGGGTTGCCTGCTGTCGCCACGCTGCCCTTACGTGCAGGACAACTGCCGCCGCCAACGCCCCGCCCTCGACCCACAGGCCCATAGCCTGGTGCGTTGCTTCTACCCGCTCAACCAGGAGGTGGCGTGATGGCCGTCGTTCTTTCAGCCCGTGAGCTGACCCGTCATTACGAAGTGTCCCGCGGCCTGTTCAAGGGCAATGCCCTGGTGCGTGCGCTGAACGGCGTCTCGTTCGAACTGGAAGCTGGCAAAACCCTGGCCGTGGTCGGCGAATCGGGTTGCGGCAAGTCGACCCTGGCCCGTGCCTTGACCTTGATCGAGGAGCCGTCGTCCGGCTCGCTGCAGATCGCCGGCACCGAGGTCAACGGCGCCGGCAAGGCCGAGCGCAAGCAACTGCGCCGCGATGTGCAGATGGTGTTCCAGAGCCCCTACGCCTCGCTCAACCCGCGGCAGAAGATCGGTGACCAGTTGGCCGAGCCACTGCTGATCAACACCTCGCTGAGCAAGGCCGAGCGCCGCGAGAAAGTGCAGAAGATGATGGAGCAGGTGGGCCTGCGCCCCGAGCACTACCAGCGCTACCCGCACATGTTTTCCGGTGGCCAGCGCCAGCGCATCGCCCTGGCCCGGGCGATGATGCTGCAGCCCAAGGTGCTGGTGGCGGATGAGCCGACCTCGGCGCTCGACGTGTCGATCCAGGCCCAGGTGCTGAACCTGTTCATGGATCTGCAGAAGGAGTTCAACACCGCCTACGTGTTCATCTCCCACAACCTGGCGGTGGTGCGCCATGTGGCTGACCAGGTGCTGGTGATGTACCTGGGCCGCCCGGCGGAGATGGGGCCGAAGGAGGATATCTACGATAAACCCCTGCATCCGTACACCCAGGCACTGTTGTCGGCGACGCCAGCGATTCATCCGGACCCGCTGAAGCCGAAGATCCGCATTGCCGGTGAGCTGCCCAACCCGCTGAATCCGCCGGATGGCTGTGCGTTCCACAAGCGTTGCCCGTATGCGACCGAGCGTTGCGCCAAGGAGGTGCCGGCGCTGAGGCAAGTGGGTACAAGGCAGGTGGCCTGCCATTACGCGGAACAGTTCCTTTAAGTCCGCGTAAGCTTCTTCGCGGGTAAACCCGCTCCCACAGGACTTCCATCAAACCTTTGGGAGCGGGCTTACCCGCGAAGGGCCGCAAGGCGGCACCAGGGATCTCAATGCATGAAGAACCAGATCAGAATGATCACCGGAATCGGCACACCAATCATCCACAGCAGTATCGAGCGCATGATGCTTCTCCTCGTTCGTGGTCTACCAAGGTCCGTGCAGCGCTCATGCCAGTTGTGTCAAAAAATGACATCCATATGAAACAAGGCCTTAGCTGTTAAGCCGCTTTGATTCGCCGTGCAAAATGCCGGATCACCGCTTGGCCCCAAAGGCGTTCTGCAATGCCTGGCCTTGTCACCCGCAAGCGGGCCAATGCACTATCGCTGCCATGACCTCGACCACCCTCCCCGACGGCCCCGGGCAAACCCCGCTCACCGCCGACACCGTCATGCGCTACCACCTGTGCTGGAAGCATCGCGACCTGGACGGGGTGATGGCGCTGTACCACCCGGATATCCAGTACCACGACTTCTTCCAGAACCGCGTGCTCGGCCATGACGAGCTGCGCGACTACGTGCGCGCCTGCCTGCCCCACGAGGCCGGCGAGGACATCGTCCACAGCGACCGCATTCGCGTCGACGGCTGTACCGCGTTCATCCAGTACCAGGTCACCGTGCAAGGTGGCGAAGGGCTGGTGGCGTTCCAGTCCAGCGAGGCGATCACGGTCAAGGACGGGTTGATCTGGCGGATCAACGAATACGCAACGCTGGTGCGCCAGCACGCCAAGGGCAGCCAGGCGGACGGCCCGCGCCCGGCCACCAGCCGCCTGGGTCTGTCGCCGCGCCAGCTGTCGACCATGGCCCAGGACCTGGAGCACTACTTCAATCACCAGCGCCCCTACCTGGACCCCGAGCTGGACCTGCAACAAGTGGCCGACGAAAGCGGCTACAGCCGCAACCAGATTTCCTACCTGCTCAACCAGGTGCTGGGCCAGAGCTTCTACCGCTACGTCAACCAGGCGCGCCTGCAATACCTGATGGCCGGCCTGGACAACGGCAGCGCCGAAGCCCCGATCGACCAGCTGGCGTTCAATGCCGGGTTCAACTCGCTGTCGGCGTTCTACAAGTGCTTCCGCGAACACACCGGGCTCTCACCCAAGGCCTACCTCAAGCAAATTTCCCTGCGTGCACGCACGTAAGACAGCCATCGCAGCGCACTAATAGGATCGCCCACAGACCAAGACGGATGTGGAGCACGACCCGATGCAACCCCTGCGCACGATCAGCCTGTGGATGGACCAGCTCGATGAGCCGCTGTGCGCACGCCCGGCACTGCGCGCAGACCTGGACCTCGATGTATGCATCATCGGCGCCGGCTACACCGGGCTGTGGACCGCCTACTACCTCAAGCGCCAGGCCCCGCAACTGAACATTGCGGTGATCGAGGCCAACATCGCCGGCTTCGGCGCCTCCGGGCGCAATGGCGGCTGGCTGATGGGCAACCTACTGGGTGAGGACCGCCTGCTGGCCAGCCTGTCACCGCAACAGCGCCGAGCCAGCATCGACCTGCTGCACGGCATCCCCGACGAAGTGCACAGCGTGCTGCAGCGCGAAGGCATCGACTGCGACTACCGCAAGGGCGGCGTACTCTACTGTGCAGCCCGCTACCCGGAGCAGGAACGCAGCCTGCGCGCCTGGCTGGACGACCTGTATCGCCAGGGCATGACCGAGGACGACTACCACTGGCTGCGCCCCGAGCAGCTGGATGCGCACCTGCGCATCAGCAACCCCTACGGCGCGATCTTCAGCCCGCACACCGCGACCATCCAGCCGGCCAAGCTGGTGCGCGGGCTGGCTCGAGCCGTGGAAAACCTGGGTGTAGCCATCTACGAAAACACCCCGGCCATCGACTGGCAAACCGGCGAGGTACGCACACCCTTGGCGCGCATCCGCAGCCACTGGGTCGTGCCGGCAGTGGAGGGCTATGCCGCCAGCCTGCCGCCGCTCGGGCGCCATCAGTTGCCGGTGCAGAGCCTGCTGGTGGCCACCGAGCCGCTGCCGGAATCGACCTGGGAGCAGATCGGCCTGAGCCAGGGCCAGGCCTTCAGCGAAAGCAGCCGCCAGGTCACCTATGGCCAGCGCAGCGCCGATAACCGCCTGGTGTTCGGCGCCCGCGGTGGCTACCGCTTCGGCGGCAGGCTACGCGAAGATTTCACCCTCACCGACAGCGAAGTCGACCTGCGTCGCTACCTGTTCGGCGAGCTGTTCCCGCAGCTCAAGCACGTGCGCATCACCCATTCCTGGGGCGGCAACCTGGGCATGGCCCGGCGCTTCAGGCCGCACATGCTCTGCGACCGCCAGCGTGGCATGGCCCTGTCGGGCGGCTACGGCGGCGAAGGCGTCGGTGCCACCAACCTCGGCGGGCGCACCCTGGCGGCGCTGATCCTCGGCCAGCACAACGCCCTCACCGCCCAGCCCTGGGTACACGACAACCGCCCGCTGGCCAGCCTGGCCAGTTGGCCGCCCGAGCCGTGCCGCTGGCTGGGCTACAACGCGATCATCCAGAGTTTCGTCCACGAGGACCGGACCCTCGCCAGCCCGGCCAGCGCCCCCTGGCGGCGGCGCCTGGCCAGCGGGCTGGCCGACTTCATGGAAGGCTTCATGCACTGACTTCCCCCTCCACCACAACAGGATCCACCGGTCATGAGCATCACCCAGTTCAAGCACACCGACAGCGCCATCCTGCAGAGCAGCAACCCGGTCGCCGTGCCCCTCGGCGAGCCGGTCGCCGTCACCTCGGTCACCTGCGTCGAACGCAGCGACGGGGTCGAGACCGGCATCTGGGAATGCACCCCCGGGCGCTGGCGGCGGCAGATCGTGCAACAGGAGTTCTGCCATTTCATCAAGGGCCGCTGCACCTTCACCCCCGACGGTGGCGAGCCCCTGGTCATAGAAGCCGGAGACGCACTGATGCTACCGGCCAACAGCGTCGGCACCTGGGACATCCAGGAGACCGTGCGCAAGACCTACGTTCTGATCTTCTGATCCGCTGATCGCCTGCCTTCGATAACAACAGACAAAGCAAGGTAACCCCGACATGCGCACGCTCCTTCTCGCTCCCCTGATGCTGGCCGCCAGCGTGGCCAGCGCCGCCGACACGGTGAAGATCTACAACTGGTCGAGCTACATCGCCCCCGACACCCTGAAGAACTTCCAGCAGGCCAGTGGCATCGTGCCGACCTACGACGTGTTCGACAGCAACGAGACCCTCGACGGCAAGCTGATGACCGGCAACTCCGGCTACGACGTGGTGTTCCCCTCCAACCACTTCATGGCCCGGCAGATCCAGGGCAAGGCCTTGAAGAAGCTCGACAAGTCGCAGCTGCCCAACTGGAAGAACCTCAACCCGGTGCTGCTCAAGGCCCTGGAGGTCAACGACCCGGGCAACCAGTACGGTTTCCCGTACCTGTGGGGCAGCACCGGCATCGGCTACAACATCGACAAGGTCAAGGCGGTGCTGGGCGACAACGCCCCGGTCGATTCCTGGGACCTGATCTTCAAGCCCGAGTACATCGGCAAGCTGAAAAGCTGCGGCGTGGCGGTGCTGGACAACGGCCCCGAACTGCTGCCGATCGCCCTGCATTACCTGGGCTTGCCGCAACACAGCCAGGACCCGGCCGACTACGACAAGGCCAAGGCGCTGCTGATGAAGGTGCGCCCGTACATCAGCTACTTCCATTCGTCGAAGTACACCGGCGACCTGGCCAATGGCGATGTGTGCGTGGTGGTGGGTTTCTCGGGCGACGTGCTGCAGGCGAAGAACCGCGCCGAAGAGGCGAAGAACGGGGTGAAGGTGGGGTATTCGATCCCCAAGGAAGGCGCACCGTTGTGGTTCGACATGGTCGCCATGCCGGCCGATGCCCCGGACGAAAAAGCGGGCTATGCCTACATGAACTACCTGCTGCAGCCTGAGGTGATGGCGGGCATCAGCAATTTCGTGCAGTACGCCAATGGCAACCAGCAGGCCGACGCGAAGGTGGACCCGGCCATCAAGGGCAACACGATGATCTACCCGAGCGAGGATGTGATGGGCAAGCTGTATGCCCTGGAGGCGATGCCGGCGAAGATTGACCGCATCAGGACGCGGATCTGGACCAGCATAAAAGCAGGCAACTGACATTCGTCAGTTGCAAAGTCTCAAGCTGCAAGCGGCAAGAAGAAACGGGCCAATTCGGGCCCGCTTCTTCTTGTAGCTTGTAGCTTGCAACTTGTAGCTGCTGTTAATGATGCTCGCGGGTCGCGCGGAACTTCACATCCGGCCAGCGCTCTTCCATCAGCGACAGGTTGACCCGGGTCGGCGCCAGGTAGGTCAGGTGCCCGCCGCCATCGATGGCCAGGTTCTCCATGGCCTTGTTCTGGAAGTCCTCGAGCTTCTTCTTGTCATCGCAGCTGATCCAGCGCGCCGACCACACGGTGATGGGCTCGTAGGCGCACTCGACCTTGTACTCTTCCTTCAAACGGCTGGCGACCACATCGAACTGCAGCACACCGACCGCACCCAGGATGATGTCGTTGCTGCGCTGGGGGAAGAACACCTGGGTCGCACCCTCTTCGGCCAACTGCTGCAGGCCTTGGCGCAGCTGCTTGGATTTCAGCGGGTCCTTCAGGCGCACGCGGCGGAACAGCTCCGGGGCGAAGTGCGGGATACCAGTGAAGCCCAGCGCCTCGCCTTCAGTGAAGGTGTCGCCGATCTGGATGGTGCCGTGGTTGTGCAGGCCGATGATGTCGCCGGCGAAGGCCTCGTCGAGCTGTTCACGCTCGGAGGAGAAGAAGGTCAGCGCATCGCCGATGCGCAGGTCCTTGCCGGTGCGCACGTGGCGC
Organism: Pseudomonas sp. ES1; assembly: GCF_050586605.1. Lineage (NCBI taxonomy): Bacteria > Pseudomonadati > Pseudomonadota > Gammaproteobacteria > Pseudomonadales > Pseudomonadaceae > Pseudomonas > Pseudomonas sp. ES1. The sequence continues at coordinate 39,751 of NZ_JBOBDM010000040.1, forward strand.
ATCTTCATGCCCTTTTCGTACTTGCCCGAGCAGATGCGCATGAAGGCGATGCGGTCGCGGTGTTTCGGGTCCATGTTCGCCTGGATCTTGAACACGAAGCCCGAGAATTTCTCTTCCACCGGCTCCACGGTACGCTCGTGGGCCACACGTGCCAGCGGGCGCGGCGCCCAGTCGACCACCGCGTCGAGCACATGGTCGACACCGAAGTTGCCCAATGCAGTACCGAAGAACACCGGGGTGAGCTGGCCGTTGATGAACTCGTCCTGGTCGAACTCGTGGCAGGCGCCCTGCACCAGCTCAAGTTGCTCGAGGAAGCGCTCGTATTCGTCACCCAGGTGCGCGCGGGCTTCATCGGAGTCGAGCTTTTCGATGATCTTCACCGCGGTACGCTCGTGGCCGTGGCCCGGGGTGTAGACGATGATGTAGTCGCCCGCCAGGTGGTACACGCCCTTGAAATCGCGGTAGCAACCGATCGGCCAGGTGATCGGCGCGGCCTTGATCTTCAGTACTGCCTCGATTTCGTCGAGCAGCTCGATCGGGTCGCGGATATCACGGTCGAGTTTGTTGATGAAGCTGACGATGGGCGTGTCGCGCAGGCGGCAGACGTCCATCAGGGCGATGGTGCGCGGCTCTACACCCTTACCGCCGTCGAGCACCATCAGCGCCGAGTCCACCGCGGTCAGGGTGCGGTAGGTATCTTCCGAGAAGTCTTCGTGGCCGGGGGTGTCGAGCAGGTTGATCATGTGCTCGCGGTAAGGGAACTGCATCACCGAGGTGGTGATGGAGATGCCGCGCTGCTTCTCCATTTCCATCCAGTCGGAGGTGGCGTGGCGGTCGGACTTGCGCGACTTCACGGTGCCCGCGACGGAGATCGCCTTGCCCATCAACAGGAGCTTCTCGGTGATGGTGGTCTTACCGGCGTCGGGGTGGGAAATGATTGCGAAAGTGCGGCGCTTCGCGACTTCGGCGGCCTGGTTGGTCATGGGAAATCGCCTGACTGGGGGATTAAAAAAGGGGCCGTATCATACCTGAAGTTGGCCCTAGACCAAAATTTGCGGAACCAGCGGCACCTGTTCCGGCCCTTTCGCGGGTGAACCCGCTCCCACAGGTACTGCACTTGGCCTGAGGTCAGTGGAGAGCTCAGGTGCTGCATGGCTATCGCACAAGACTTTGGGGCAATGCAGAACCCTGTGGGAGCGGGTTTACCCGCGAAAGGGCCGGCACTGCCACAGCAAATTCATCAGGCAACCGCTTCATCACGACAAATAGCCGCAGCGCAGTTATTTCAACGCCTGCAGCGCATTAACCTGCTGTTTTTTCTCGCCAAAATCCCCTCACCCCAGTGATTAACACTGGCCAAATGCCGCCTCAGATGGGAACCTTTACGCCCACGGAGACGTCCACTCCCCTGCAACCCGCTTCGGTTGGGGGATTGGTTTCATCAGCATTTTCGGGCCCGACGGGGTTCGGCTCATGGCGTGATCGCGGCGTTCTGCCCGCCTCGCGCTGCTACTCGCGTTCACACCGCCCGCCGCCAGGAATGGCCGGCCACACGGGGGTGCGAGCGCCGACTACAAGAAGGAGTCCGCCTGTGGCTGCACGCTACGGAAAAGGGCTGTTGGGATGGGCCGCCGTGCTCGTCATCCTGGCCCTGCTGATCCACTGGATCGGCATCGATACGATCGCCCGCTACCGCGACGATCTTGCTTTCTACCTGCAAGCGCACCTGATGCTGGTGCTGGCTTCGATGGCGGCGGCGTTGGCCGTGGGCATCCCCGCCGGCATTGCCCTGAGTCGACCGCAACGGGTCGACAAAGCCGAACGCTTCATGCAGTTTTTCAACATTGGCAACACCATTCCTCCCCTGGCCGTTCTGGCCATCGCCCTGAGCGTTCTGGGCATCGGCGCAGGTCCTGCGATCTTCGCGCTGTTCCTCGCCTCGCTGCTGCCCATCGTGCGCAACACCTACGAGGGCCTGAAAAACGTCCCTGCCTCGCTCAAGGAAGCCGCCACCGGCATCGGCATGACCCCGCGCCAGCAGTTGTGGCAGGTGGAGCTGCCCAACGCCGTGCCGATCATTGTCGGCGGCGTGCGGGTGGCCCTGGCCTTGAACGTGGGCACCGCGCCCCTGGCGTTCCTCATCGGCGCCAACAGCCTGGGCAGTTTGATCTTCCCCGGCATCGCCCTGAACAACCAACCGCAGCTGTTGCTCGGCGCCGCGTGCACGGCACTGCTGGCCCTGGTGCTCGACGCGCTGGTGAGTGCCTCCAGCAAGCGCTGGCTGGAACGTGGCCTGGCCCACTAAAAAAGGGAATCCATGAACAAGACAATCGCCTTGCTGCTGGGCGCGGCCCTGCTGTACGCAGGATTTGCCCAGGCAGCGGAAAAACCGCTGATCCACGTCGGTGCGCGGATGTTCACCGAACAGACCGTGCTCGCCGAAATCACCGCCCAGTACCTGCGTGCCCACGGCTTCGAGGTACGCGTGACCACCGGCCTTGGCAGCAACATCGCGCGCCAGGCGCAGGAGACCGGCCAGCTCGACCTGATGTGGGAATACACCGGCGTGTCGCTGGTGTCCTACAACCATATCGACGAGCGCATGCCCAACGCAGACGCCACCTACGCCCGAGTAAAAGCACTCGATGGCAAAAAAGGCCTGGTCTGGCTGACCCCGTCGAAGTTCAGCAACACCTATGCCCTGGGCCTGCCCAAGCAGGTCGCCGAGGCCTATCCGCAGATCAACACGATCAGCGACCTCAACCGGGTACTGCACGACGAGCACCAACGCCTGCACCTGGTCGCGCTGGACACCGAGTTCGCCAACCGCCCCGATGGCCTGGTCGGCCTGCGCGAGCAGTACGGCCTGCCGCTGGACCGGCGCAACATCCGCCAGATGGACGGCGGCCTGGTGTACACCGCGATGCGCAATAACCAGGTATTCGCCGGCCTGGTCTACACCACCGACGGTCGCCTGAACGCGTTCAGCCTCAAGCTGCTCGAAGACGACAAGCACTACTTCCCCGACTACACCGCCGCCCCGGTGCTGCGCCAGGCCGTGCTCGACGCCCACCCGCAGCTGGCCACGCTGCTCAAGCCACTGGCCGAACAGCTGGATGACGAGACAATGCGCCAGCTCAACGCCAAGGTCGATGTCGAGCACCAGAGCCCGACCGTGGTCGCCGCAGCGTTCCTGCAAGCGCACCCACTCAGCGAGGTGAAACCATGAACCTGCTCGACACCTTCGCCCACCTGGACTGGGCCCAAGTCCTGCAACTGACCGGGCAGCACATCACCCTGGTCGGCATCGCGGTGGGCCTGGCGATCCTCGTCGGCGTGCCGCTGGGCATCCTGATGACCCGCTTCCCGTCACTGGCCGGCCCGCTGCAGGCCAGCGCCACGGTGCTGCTGACCATTCCGTCGATCGCCCTGTTCGGCCTGCTGCTGCCGTTCTACTCGAAGTTCGGCCAGGGCCTCGGCCCGCTGCCGGCCATCACCGCGGTGTTCCTTTACTCACTGCTGCCGATCCTGCGCAACACCTACCTGGCCCTGACCAATGTCGAGCCGGGTATCCGTGAGGCCGCGCGCGGCATCGGCATGACCTTCGGCCAGCGCCTGCGCATGGTCGAGCTGCCCATCGCCGTGCCGGTGATCCTCGCCGGCGTGCGCACCGCCGTGGTGATGAACATCGGCGTGATGACCATCGCCGCCACCATCGGCGCCGGCGGCCTGGGCGTGCTGATCCTTACCTCCATCAGCCGCAGCGACATGTCGATGCTGCTGGTCGGCGCCGTGCTGGTCAGCCTGCTGGCGATCGTCGCCGACCTGCTCCTGCAAACCCTGCAACGTGCCCTGACTCCAGAAGGACTGCGCCCATGATCGAACTGAAGAACCTCAGCAAGACCTTCCACGCCAACGGCAAGGAGGTCAAAGCCGTCGATACCGTGAGCCTCACCGTCAACGAAGGCGAGATCTGTGTGTTCCTCGGCCCCTCGGGCTGCGGCAAGAGCACCACGCTGAAAATGATCAACCGCCTGATCACCCCCACCTCGGGCCAGGTGTTCATCAATGGCGAGGACACCAGCGGGCTGGACGAAGTGACCCTGCGCCGCCGTATCGGCTACGTGATCCAGCAGATCGGCCTGTTCCCCAACATGACCATCGAGGAAAACATCACCGTCGTGCCGCGCCTGCTCGGCTGGGACAAACAGCAATGCCACGACCGCGCCCGCGAACTGATGAGCATGATCAAGCTGGAGCCCAAGCAGTACCTGCAGCGTTACCCGCGCGAGCTGTCCGGTGGCCAGCAACAGCGCATCGGGGTGATCCGCGCACTGGCCGCCGAGGCGCCGGTGCTGTTGATGGATGAGCCGTTCGGCGCGGTCGACCCGATCAACCGCGAGCTGATCCAGAACGAGTTCTTCGAGATGCAGCGGGCGCTGAACAAGACCGTGATCATGGTCAGCCACGACATCGACGAGGCGATCAAGCTGGGTGACAAGATCGCCATCTTCCGTGCCGGCAAGCTGTTGCAGCTGGATCACCCGGACTCCCTGCTGGCGCACCCGGTGGACGACTTCGTCAGCAACTTCGTCGGCCAGGACAGCACGCTCAAGCGCCTGCTGCTGGTGCGTGCCGAAGATGCCGCGGACAACGCGCCGTCGGTGAGCCCGCAAACGCCGGTGGCCGATGCGCTCGAGCTGCTCGATGAGCACGACCGCCGCTATGTGGTGGTGACCGACGAGCAGAACAAGGCGCTGGGCTATGTGCGCCGGCGCGACATGCATCGCCAACAGGGCACCTGCGGGGACTTCCTGCGGCCGTTCAACGCCACGGCATCACACGATGAACATCTGCGCATCCTGCTGTCGCGGATGTACGAGTTCAACCGGGCGTGGCTGCCGGTGCTGGATGCCGAGCAGGTGTTCCTCGGGGAGGTGACGCAGGAGTCGATTGCCGCGTACCTGAGCTCCGGGCGCTCGCGGGGTGGCAAGACCAGTATCGTGTCGCCGGCTGAGGCGGTGGCCTCCTGATAGAAAGCCGGGGGCGCTTTGCGCCCCTTTCGCCGGCAAGCCGGCTCCCACATTGGTAACCCTGGCCAATACCCTGTGGGAGCCGGCTTGCCGGCGAAAGGGCCGCACAGCGGCCCCGGCAATCTCGGATCAGAACCCTACACTGGCCTGCACATAGAAGGTGCGCGGCTCACCCACATAGATCCCCGAGTTGTTGTCGCTGGAGCGGGTGAAGTACTGCTTGTCGAACAGGTTCTTCACCCCGGCTGCCAGCTTCAGGTTGGACAACTGCGGCCCGAAGTCATAGCCACCCCGGGCATGCCAGGTCACGTAGCCCGGGATATCGCCATACTGCCCATCGGCGCTCGGTTCGGTGATGTAGTTGCCGGTGAACTGGCCGGTCTTGGTCATGCCGGTACCCGGTGCGCGCTGCCCGGACTGGGCGAACGCATCGAGGTTCCAGGTCCAGCGGTTGACCTGGTAACGCAGGCCGGCAGTCGCCACCTGGCGCGAGTAGAACGGCAGGTCGCGGCCTTCGAAGCCGGGGATGTCACCCTCGTAGGTGGCACGGGTGTAGGTGTACCCGGCATTCACCGACAACCCTTGCAGGCGTGGGTCCAGCCCGGCCAGGTCATAGCGCGCCGACGCCTCGATACCCTGGTGCGTGGTGGCGCCGAGGTTGGTCCAGCCCACCGTGTTGCTGATGTACTGCAGTTCGTCATCGAAGTCGATGTAGAACGCCGTCAGCTCACCGGCGAAATGGCCATCGTCATAGCGCGTGCCGAGCTCGTAAGTCTTGGCCTTCTCCGGCTCCAGGCCATTGGCGGTACTGTCGCCGCTACCGCCCTGGCCCAGCTGGAAGTACTGCAGGCTGCCGAACGAGGTCTCGTAGTTGGCGAACAGCTTCCACGCATCGGACAGGTGGTACATCACACTCAGCGCCGGCAGCGGCTCGTTGCTGGTGATGCTGCGGTTCTTCTCCACCACCGGCTTGAGGCTGTCGTCCAGCACCGGGCGGTCGCGCCAGTCGGTGTTGATGTGCTCGAAGCGGATACCCGGGGTGATGGTCCAGTTGCCCACGTCGATCTTGTCATCGATGTAGTAGGCGCTGGCTTCGGTGCCGCCGCTGCGGTCCTGGAACACATGGCCGTCGGACTTGGCGGTCTGGGTCGGCACATTGTCGATCAACGACAACCGGGTCGATTGCTCGCGCATGGCCTCCTTCAGGTAGCGGTAGCCGACGCTGACCTCCTGGGTGGTCGGGCCGACGAAGAACACCCGCGACAAGCGCGGCTCGATGGCGAAGGTGTGGTAGTTGCGCGGGTACGACGACAGGGTCTTCATGTCGCTGGAGGCGATGGTGCTGCCACGGAAACTGTCGGTGTAGTAGGTCAACACCTCGAACTGGGTGGCGTCGTCGAGCTGGCGCTGCCACTTGAACGACACGTCCTTGCGCCGGCCTGCGAAGTAGTCGTAGTCACGCAGCGACTGGTAGGGGTCCTGGTCGTACTGGGCCTGGGTCAGGCCGCCGGGCATGTCGGCGCGGCCATCGTAGTAGTGGAAGTTCAGCCAGAACTCGTCGACATCGGTCGGCGCCCAGTGGGTCTTGAGCAGCACATCGTCGATGTCGTTGTCGTTGTTGCTGCGCCGGTAACCATTGCCGTTGACGCCGCTGTACAGCAACGCGACGCCGATGCCGTTGTCGGCGGTGCCGCCGAGGAAGGCCGACTCGGTGTGCTTCCAGCCGCCATAACGCGAGGTTTCAAGGGTAGTCGCCAGCTCGCCGCTGGCCTTTTCGGGAATCGCCCGGGTGACGAAGTTGATCACCCCGCCGACGTTCTGCGGGCCATAGCGCACCGAGCCTGCACCACGCACCACGTCGATGCTGTCGAGGTTGCCCGAAGAGATCGGCGCCATCGACAGCTGCGGCTGGCCATAGGGCGCGAAGGCAGCGGGGATGCCGTCGATCAGCACGGTCGAGCGCGGCGACAGGCGCGAGGTGAGGCCACGCACGCCGACGTTCAGCGACAGGTCGCTGCCGCCGGTGCCGTTGGAGTCCTGCACCTGCACCCCGGGGATACCCCGCAGGGCATCGCGCACGTTCATGGTGCCCTGCTCCACCATCGCCTCGCGGCGTACCACGGTGCGAGCGCCGGGGTGGTTCTGCACCACGCTCTGCTGGGCATCGCCCAGCCAGTCACCGACCACTTTCACATCGGTGGGCGCCAACTCCAGGCTGCCGGTGGTGAGGGTGCCGGCCGCCTGGGCCGGCTTCACCACCACGGTGTCGGCCGACTGCTCATAGGTCAGGCCGCTGCCTTGCAGCAGCTGCTGCAGCGCCTGTTCCGGAGCCAGGTCGCCGGACACCGCCGGGGCCTCTTTGCCCGCCACCAGTTCGGGGCTGAAGAACAGCTGCAGGTTGGTCTGCTGGCCCAGTTGCTTGAGGGCGGTCGCCAGCGGCTGGGCCTGGATCTGGATGCTGTCGGCGTAGCTGTTGGCGGCAGCGGCACTGACCGCCAGGGCCAGCGCCAGGCGGCGCAGCTGGAGAAGGGGTTTGTTGTTGTTCACGTCTTCGAGAAATCCTGAAAGGTCGGGATAAACGCCAACCGCACGCAAATGTAAATGCTTGGCAGTTGCAGCTGGCGGGGAAGACGAACGGGCGAAAAAAAACCTGAATCTATTTTGCAATTATTTCGCTGGAGCCATCGGCATGCTGCCTGATCGCCACCGGCAGGATGCTCGGCAAGGCGCGCAGCAGGGCATCGGGGTCATCTGTGCTGAAGCTGCTCGACAGGCGCAGGCCGGCCACTTTGCCGGGGGCGACCCGCAGCGGTTGGGCACGGTAGCGCGACACTTCGACGACCACTTCGCTGAGCGGCGTGTTGTCGAACACCAGCTTGCCCTGGCGCCAGGCGGTGAGCGAATCGACGTCGATGGCATAAGGGGCGGCAACCTTGCCGTGGGCATCGATATGCGAGCCCTGGCCGGCCCCCAACTGCGCCAGCCCATCACCTGCGCCTTGCACCCGCACCGAGCCCTGCTCCACTGCAACGCGGGTGCTGGCCAGGTCCTGGCGCACGTCGAAGCGCGTGCCGGTGACCGTCACTTCACCCTGGGCGGTGCTGACCACAAAGGGGCGACTAGTGTCGTGGGCGACGATGAACATCGCCTCGCCCTGGCTCAACAGCACATGCCGGCGGCCCGCTGAAAAGTCCACGCTCAGCCGTGTGCCGCTGTTGAGCTGCAACTGCGAACCGTCCGGCAGGTCGAACTGGCGGCGCTCGCCCAGTGCCGTTTGCAATGCGTCCTGATGATTGAGCCGCTGGTAGTGCCAGCCACTCCAGCCCAGGCCAAGTGCGGCGATCGCCACCCCGGCCGCCAGGGCCTGGCGCAGCACCCGTCGGCGTGGCAACTGGCGCACCGGCTCAGGCGCGCAGAGCGCCTGAAGCCGTTGCCGTGGAATCAGCTCGGCGGCGCGCCACAGCTGCGTGAGCCGGCGATACTCGTCGCGGTGCCGTGCATCCTGCGCCAGCCACTGCTCCAGGGCCGCCTGCAGCTCGGCGTCGCCCGGCGCGTCCTGAACCCGGGCGAACCAGGCCGCCGCCTGCTCACCGACGGGATCGAACGCATGCTGTTTCATCAATGGGGTCTCCTGACTCATCTGGCCGACACATCCAGGTGCTCACGCAGATGTCGGAGCGTGCGGATCATATACTTTTCGACCATGTTCTTGCTCAAGCCCATGCGCTCGGCGATCTCGGCCTGGCTCAAGCCTTCGAGCTTCTGCCAGACGAACACCTGCCGGCAGTTCAGTGGCAGTTCGGCCAGCGCCCGCTCGACAGTGTCGGCCAATTCCAGGGCATGCACGTAGGCTTCCGGGTCATCACCCGCCGCCGCTTCGTCGTCGAAGCCTTCCAGCACCAGGGCCTGGCGGCGGTCTTCGCGGCGGTAGCCATCGACAGCGATATTGCGTGCGGTCTGGTGCAGGTAGGCGCGTGGCTGCTCGACCTGATCGCGCGGACTTTCCAGAACCCGCACGAAGGCATCATGGGTGAGGTCCTCGGCCTGCTGACGACTGCGCAACTTGCGCGTCCAGGTGCCGATCAGCTCGTGATAGTGGTCGAGGAAGCCTTTGTGTCCGGACACGGTGGGTGATCATCAGGCAGGCAGATAAGGGTGCGAATAGTAATGTTTCTCATCAAAAGCGGCAATTCCGCCAGTCGGTAACAAAAAATTTATGACGAGTTTCATGCACCGACGTACCAGGGATACGTGGCCATAAATATGAACACCTCGGCCCCCTTCGCGGGTGAACCCGCTCCCACAGGAATCGCGTAATCCCTGTGGGAGCGGGTTCACCCGCGAAGGGGCCAACCCGGTCTATTCCACAATATTTAACGCTTCAAAGATCCCGGGGAACATCTGCCGGTCACACGAGTCGGTTATTCAGGTAGCTGCTCGTCGATCCACGGCGAACCCACCGGGATTGCCTGTTGATCTTGCTGGAATCACGCCCTAAAGTGCGCGCCGAACGTCCATGCTGGAAACGATCCATCCGGCTCAAGTACTGACGACGAGACAGCAAGGTCACCCGCAGCCACACCCTGGCACGGTTGACCTTTTTGCTTTCGGCGACATGCCTTGGGAAGTAGGCGAACCAAAGTGGGGATACGGAGGACGTTCAGTTTGCAGCCACTTATTCTTTCAGTTTGCCCATGGAGCCCTTGAGCATGTCGATCCAGGTCGAAGACTATTTCGCGCGTGACACCTTCCAGAAAATGAAGGCGTTCGCCGACAAGCAGGAAACCCCGTTCGTACTCATCGACACCCAGATGATCAGCCAGGCCTACGACGACCTGCGCGCCGGGTTCGAATTCGCCAAGGTCTACTACGCGGTCAAGGCCAACCCGGCCGTCGAGATCATCGACCTGCTCAAAGAGAAAGGCTCGAGCTTCGACATCGCCTCGATCTACGAGCTGGACAAAGTGCTTGGCCGTGGCGTCAGCCCTGACCGCATCAGCTACGGCAACACCATCAAGAAGTCCAAGGACATCCGCTACTTCTTCGAAAAAGGCGTGCGCCTGTTCGCCACCGACTCCGAAGCCGACCTGCGCAACATCGCCAAGGCCGCGCCGGGCTCGAAAGTCTACGTGCGTATCCTCACCGAAGGCTCCACCACTGCGGACTGGCCGCTGTCGCGCAAGTTCGGCTGCCAGACCGACATGGCCATGGACCTGCTGATCCTCGCCCGCGACCTGGGCCTGGTGCCGTACGGCATCTCCTTCCACGTGGGCTCGCAGCAGCGCGACATCAGCGTGTGGGACGCCGCCATCGCCAAGGTCAAGGTGATCTTCGAGCGCCTGAAGCAAGAAGACGGCATCGAGCTGAAGCTGATCAACATGGGTGGCGGCTTCCCGGCCAACTACATCACCCGCACCAACAGCCTCGAGACCTATGCCGAAGAGATCATTCGCTTCCTCAAGGAAGACTTCGGTGACGACCTGCCGGAAATCATCCTCGAGCCAGGCCGTTCGCTGATCGCCAACGCCGGCATCCTGGTCAGCGAAGTGGTACTGGTGGCACGCAAGTCGCGCACCGCGGTCGAGCGCTGGATCTACACCGACGTGGGCAAGTTCTCCGGCCTGATCGAAACCATGGACGAGGCCATCAAGTTCCCGATCTGGACCGAGAAGAAAGGCGAGACCGAAGAAGTGGTCATCGCCGGCCCGACCTGCGACAGCGCCGACATCATGTATGAGAACTACAAGTACGGCCTGCCACTGAACCTGGCCATCGGCGACCGCCTGTACTGGCTGTCCACCGGTGCCTACACCACCAGCTACAGCGCGGTGGAATTCAACGGCTTCCCGCCGCTGAAGGCTTACTACCTGTAACGAAAAACGGGGCCGCAAGGCCCCGTTTTCACATGTGCGATAAAGACTTAAAGCGGTTCTTCGACACCCATCTGCAGAATTTCCACATCGAACAGGGCAGACGAATCCGCACCCGTGCACAGGTAACTGCCCATGCGCCCGGTGGTCCAGGCAGCCTTGTCCCAGCGCACGCCCACCCCTTTGTTATCGAGGGTGGTCATACGCATCTTGCCGTCATCGGTATGCGCCACGCGCCAAAGTGGGCCCACGATGGGGGTGAGCTCATAGAAGCCGAGGTAATCGTTGGTGCTGATGTCGACCCGCTGGTTGTACATCGGATGCGCACTGTTGCTGGTCCACAGACGGACCTCGTAGACATGCCCTTCGTCACCGTACTCCACGGCGCCGAACCACAGCTTCAGCGCATCTCGGTCCTGGCGGGAGGTGGTCAGCCAGGTGTTCTGATGCCAGTGGACGCTGCCGTTGTAGCCCGGGCTGTACTCCCAGCGACCTACAGGCCCCGGATACTTGGTGTTGAGCACGTTAAGACGGGCAATGAAGGATTGTTCGGTGATGTAGGGTTCAGACATGGTGCAACTCCTGTGGGAAAGTCGCCTCAGCATGCTCGTCACCCCGCGCACACTTAAGATCGAAGGTTTTCCCCTGCACCAGCACGCAGCTCGAGCTCGCCGGTATAACGGGCCGCCTGAGCAGACAGCAGCGGCCCGGCCGCCAGCAGGTGCACCTGGCTGCTGCGCAGGAAGTTCAGGTTGCCCTCTGCACGGGCCTGCTCGAACCATGGCTCTGCCTCGGCCATCTGACCGCGCTCGACCAGCACCATTGCCAGGCTGAACATGCCACGAAAATCACCCGCCTCGGCAGAACGGCGATACCAGCGCACGGCGCGGGCCGGGCTGGCGGCAGTGGCGATACCTTGTTCCAGGTAACGGCCGTACAGGTTCATCGACTTGGCATGGCCCAGCTGAGCTGCCTTCTCGTAGCAGGCCAATGCCTGAGCCTGGTTGGCCGGCACCCCGCGCCCGGTGGCCAGCAGGTTACCCAGGTTGTACATACCCCAGTCCAGCCCGGTGTCGGCCGCGCGCGCGTAGTGAATGGCCGCCTGGACCAGGTCCACCGCACCGCCCCAGCCATGCTCCAGGCAGCGCCCGAGCATGTTGTGCGCCATGCCGTCGCCCCCTTGGGCGGCAATCTGGAACCAGCGCCGAGCTACCTCGGCATCCTGCTCGATACCGCGGCCGTCGAGCAGGATCTGCCCCAGCAGCAACTGTGCCTCGACCACGCCCTGCCCTGCCGCCGCGAGGATGGCCTGGGCGGCCTGGCCCGGGCTGTGTTCGAGCATGGCCTGCAGCCCGGCCAGGTCCACCACCTGTTCACGACGCAACTGATAGGACACGGCTCAGACCTCGGCCCAGCGGCGCAGCAGGTTGTGGTAGGTGCCGGTCAGTTGCAGCAGCGACGGGTGCTCCGGCACATCGGCGGTGAGCTGGCGGATGGCATTGTCCATCTCGAACAGCAAGGTGCGCTGGCTGTCCTCGCGCACCAGGCTCTGGGTCCAGAAGAACGCCGCGTAGCGTTCGCCACGGGTGACCGGGTTGACCTTGTGCAGGCTGGTGCCGGGGTACAGCACCATGTCGCCCGCCGCCAGCTTGACCTGTTGCACGCCATAGGTGTCCTGGATCACCAGTTCGCCGCCGTCGTAACTGGCCGGGTCGCTGAGGAACAGCGTCGAGGACAGATCGGTGCGCACCCGCTCCGCGCTGCCCTTGGGCTGGCGCAAGGCGTTATCGATGTGGAAATCGAAATTGCCACCTTCGCGGTAGCAGTTGACCAGCGGCGGGAACACCTTGTGCGGCAGCGCCGCCGACATGAACAGCGGGTTGCGCCACAGCCGTTCGATCAGCGCGCTGCCGATCTCCTTGGCCAGCGGATGGCCTTCGGCCAACTGCAGGTTGTGCTTGGCCTTGGCCGACTGGTAACCCGCCGTGACCTTGCCATCGGCCCAGTCGGCCTGCTCCAGGGCCTGGCGAATACGCGAGATTTCGTCGGCGTCGAACAGCCCGGGAATGTGAAGCAGCATGGCGGTGGCACCTGGCGCGGGTTAGGGGCGCCAATGATATTGATTCCCTTTTACCTATCACAAGCCCCTTTCGGACCAATCGACGCACGAACCCGTAAAAACCGTAAGGTGAAAATGTAAAGAATGTAAATTTCTAGCGAATGGTAACGCTTCTCAATTGTTCCTTACATTCGCTTACATTAACATCCGCGGCCTTCAAACCTTGGGGAAGGTCAATAACAATGCGTCACGTGCCAACCGCCGTCAGTTCACCACGCCTGCTCGCCTCCGCCATCGGCCTGGCGATCACTGCCACTTCTGCTTACGCCGCCGACCCGGCCGCCAACAACGCCATCACCCTCGACGCCACCAGCGTCAACGGCAAGGCCGAACAGGCGAACACCGAGTACAAGGTCGAGAAAGCCTCTTCGCAGAAGTACACCGCACCCTTGGTGGACACGCCGCGTTCGGTCACCGTGATCCCGCAGCAAGTGATCAAGGACACCAACGCCCTGAACCTGCAGGATGCCCTGCGCACCGTGCCTGGCATCACCTTCGGCGCTGGCGAAGGCGGCAACCCGCAAGGCGACCGCCCGTTCATCCGTGGCTTCGACGCCCAGGGCGATACCTACCTGGACGGCGTGCGTGACACTGGCGCGCAAACCCGTGAGATCTTCGCCATCGAATCGGTGGAAGTGGCCAAGGGCCCGAACTCGGCCATCGGTGGCCGTGGCGCGGCGGGCGGCACCATCAACCTGGTGAGCAAGCGCGCGCACCTGGGTAACTCGCTGGACGGCGCCTGGACCTGGGGCAGCGACCAGACCCAGCGTTATACCTTCGACGGCAACTACCAGTTCAGCGATACCGTTGCCGGGCGCCTGAACCTGATGACCCACGAAAGCAACGTCGCCGGCCGCGACAAGGTCAACTACGACCGTTGGGGTATCGCCCCGTCGCTGGCCTTCGGCCTGGGTACGCCGACCCGCGTCAACCTCGACTACTACCACCTGGAAAGCGACGACCTGCCGGATTCGGGCATTCCGTACACTATTCCAGCTGGCGGCGGTAACGCTCGCACCTCGGCGCACCCGAGCAAGCCATATGACGGTGGCGACAGCGACAATTTCTATGGCCTGACCGACCGTGACTTCCGCAAGTCGCGGGTGGACATCGCCACCTTCGCCATCGAGCACGACCTGACCGACGCGTTGACCATCAAGAACACCCTGCGCCACGGCAACAGCATGCAGGACTACATCCTGACCCAGCCCGACGACAGCCAGGGCAACGTCAACCGCGGCAGCGTCTGGCGCCGGGCCAACACCCGTGTCGGCAATACCTCCACCACCACCAACCAGACCGACCTGTTCGGTGAGTTCTACCTGGGTGGCCTGAAGAACAGCTTCTCCACCGGTATCGAGCTGAGCCGCGAGGAGTCCGACCGGACGTCCTACAATGTGAGCACATTGGCTGGCACCACCAAGGTCAACAACTTGAACGTGTGCAATGGCATCGGCGCACCGTCCTACAACTGCACCTCGCTGAGCAACCCGACCCCGGACGACCCGTGGAACGGCGACATCTCGCGCAACTACGCTGGCACCAACACCAAGAGCAACACCCGTGCGCTGTACGTGTTCGACACCCTCGAGCTGACCCCGGCCTGGCTGCTGAACATGGGCCTGCGCTACGACCACTTCGACACCCAGTACCGCAGCCGCAACGCCAACGGCAGCACCGTAGTAAACGCCAAGAAGGTCGCCGCCAAGGGCGAAGACACCAGCGAGTTCATCACCGGCCAGCTGGGCCTGGTGTGGAAACCGGCCGACAACGGCAGCATCTATGTGTCCTACGCCACGTCCGCCACCCCGCCGGGTGCGCAGCTGGGTGAAGGCATGGAAGGCAACCCGCTGGGCAACACCACCAACCGCGCCGGCGACATGCTCTCCAGCGACATGGAGCCGGAAGAAACCACCAACTACGAGATCGGCACCAAGTGGGACCTGCTCGAAGAGCGTCTGTCCCTCACCGCCGCACTGTTCCGCACCGAGAAAGAAAACGCCCGCGTGCAGGTTGGCACCACCAGCTACGAAAACGTCGGCGAAACCCGCGTGCAGGGCATCGAGCTGTCGGCCAGCGGCAAGCTGACCAACAAGTGGCAGGTATTCGCCGGCTACACCTACATGCAGGCCCGCCAGATCGACGGCGGCCCGCTGGGTAAAGCCAACGACGGCAACCAGCTGCCGAACACCCCGAACAACAGCGCCAGCCTGTGGACCACCTACCAGGTCACGCCTAAGTTCACCGTCGGCGGCGGCGCCTTCTACGTCGATGACGTGTTCGGCAACGTGGCCAACACCACCATGGTCGACAGCTACGTGCGTTACGACGCCATGGCCGCCTACAAGCTGACCAAGAACGTCGACCTGCAGCTGAACGTGCAGAACCTCACCAACGAGGTCTACTACGACAAGGCGTTCTCCACCCACTTCGCCAACCAGGCGGCGGGCCGGACCGCATTGCTGACCACCAGCGTCCACTTCTAAAGGATGCAGCCCAAGCCCCGTTCATTTGCTTGAACGGGGCTTTTGCGTATCAAGGCATAATGCACGCCGCGCGGTAGGCGGCCAGACAAGGTGATCGATGTGTTGAAGAAGACGCTGTTCCAGGTCCACTGGTTGTTTGGCATCACCGCTGGCCTGGTGCTGGCGCTGATGGGCATCACCGGGGCGATCTGGTCGTTCCAGGAAGAGCTGCTGCGCGCGTTCAACGCCGAGGTGCTCAAGGTCGAGGTTCGCCAGGAGGGCGTGTTGCCGCCGGCCGAGCTGGTGCGCCGGGTCGAAACCGCGCAAGGCGACAAGGTCTCGATGCTGTGGGTAGACACCCGCGAGGGCAATGCCGCGCGGATCTTCTTCACCCCCGCGCCCGGTGAGCGCCGTGGCGAGTTGCGCTATGCCGACCCCTACACTGGAGAGCTCAAGGGCGAAGTGAGCGGGCTGGGCTTCTTCAACTTCGTGTTGCAGCTGCACCGCTTCCTCGCCGTCGGCGACACCGGCCGGCAGATCACCGGTGCCTGCACCCTGATGCTGATCTTCTTCTGCCTGTCCGGCCTGTACCTGCGCTGGCCGCGCAAGGCCCTGAACTGGCGGACCTGGCTGACCCTGGACTGGGCCAAGAAAGGCCGCGCTTTCAATTGGGACCTGCATGCGGTGTTCGGCACCTGGTGCCTGCTGTTCTACCTGTTGTTCGCCCTGACCGGGCTGTTCTGGTCCTATGAGTG
Organism: Pseudomonas sp. ES1; assembly: GCF_050586605.1. Lineage (NCBI taxonomy): Bacteria > Pseudomonadati > Pseudomonadota > Gammaproteobacteria > Pseudomonadales > Pseudomonadaceae > Pseudomonas > Pseudomonas sp. ES1. The sequence continues at coordinate 55,993 of NZ_JBOBDM010000040.1, forward strand.
GTACCGCGCAGGCCTGAACAAGTTGCTGGCCGACCCACCGGTGGCCGGCGAGCAGAAGCGCGGCGAAGGCCGCGGTGGCCGCCACGGCCCGCCCATGGTCGACAACAACGCCCCGCCACTGGTAGTCGACTACGACGCCATCTGGGCCAACCTCAAGGACGCGGCGGGCCCTGGCCTTGCCACCTACAACCTGCGGCTGCCGCCGGCCGGCGGCCAGCCGGCCACGCTGTTCTACCTGTTGCAGGGCGCCGACCACGAGCGCGCCTTCAACACCCTCACCCTCGACCCGGCCAGCGGCCAGATCAAGCGCCACCAGCGCTACAGCGACAGCTCGTTCAAGGCCCAATTGCTGCAGAGCGTCTACGCCCTGCACGTGGGCAGCTACTTTGGCTTGCCGGGGCGAATCATCGTCACCGTGGCCAGCCTGACCATGCCGCTGTTCTTCGTCACCGGCTGGCTGCTGTACCTCGACCGCCGGCGCAAGAAGCGCCAGGTGCGTGCCGCCCGCGGCGCGGTATCTGCTGCCGCCGGCAACGGCGACAGCTGGCTGATCGGTTTCGCCAGCCAGAGCGGCTTCGCCGAGCAACTGGCCTGGCAGAGCGCCGGCCAACTGCAGGCCGCCGGCTTGCCGGTGCAGGTGCGCCCGCTGGCCCAGTTGGGCGAAGCCGAACTGCGCCAGGCCAACCGCGCGCTGTTCGTGGTGAGCACCTTCGGCGACGGCGAAGCGCCGGACAGCGCTCGGGCCTTCGAGCGCAAAGTCATCGGCAAGCCTTGGGCACTGGAACACCTGGACTATGCCGTGCTGGCCCTGGGCGACCGCCAGTATCCGCACTTCTGCGGCTTTGCCCGACGGCTGCAGGCCTGGCTCAGTGAGCGTGGCGCCAGCAGCGCCTTCAGCGCGGTCGAAGTGGACAACGCCGACCCCGCCGCGCTGCAACTGTGGCAACAAGAACTGGCACAACTGACCGGCGCGCACCCGGTAGCCGCGTGGCAGCCCGCCAGCTTCGGCAATTGGCGCCTGAGCCGCCGTGAACTGCTCAACCCGGGCAGCCAGGGCGCACCAGTTTTCCTGCTGGGGTTGCAGGCGCAAACCCCGGCAAGCTGGGCGGCCGGCGACCTGGTGGAGATCCTGCCGCGCAATGGCCAACCCCGCGTGGCGGCGTTGCTGGCAGGCCTCGGGCTCGATCCGCACAGCCCGGTGCAACTGGACGGCCTCGAACAAACCCTGGCCCAGGCCTTGTCCAGCCGGCAGCTGCCGGCCAGCCGCGAGCACCTGGTGGGCCTGCATGCCCAGGCGCTGGTCGATGCGCTGATCCCGCTGAGTGCCCGTGAATACTCAATCGCCTCGATTGCCAGCGATGGCGAGCTGGAATTGATCGTGCGCCAGGAACGCCACCCCGATGGCAACCTGGGCCTGGGTTCTGGGTGGCTGACGGAGTACCTGGCGCTGGACGGCACGGTCAGCGCTCGTCTGCGCCGAAACAGCGGCTTCCACTTGCCCGACGCTACCGCGCCGATGGTACTGATCGGCAACGGCACCGGCCTTGCCGGTTTGCGCAGCCTCTTGAAGGCACGTATTGGCGCAGGCGAACAGCGCAACTGGCTGCTGTTTGGCGAGCGCAATCGTGCCCACGACCTGCTGTGTGGCGAGGAGCTGCAGGGCTGGTTGGCCAAGGGTGACCTGCAGCGGCTGGACCTGGCGTTTTCACGCGACCAGGCCGAGAAGGTCTATGTGCAGGATGTGCTGCTGCAGCAGGCCGCCGAGTTCAAGCGCTGGATTGATGATGGCGCCTGTGTGTATGTGTGCGGCAGTTTGCACGGCATGGCTGCAGGGGTGGATGCGGCGCTGCAGGGCATGCTCGGTGAAGCGCGGGTGCAGCAGCTGATCGAGGATGGGCGCTATAGGCGGGATGTGTACTGATCAGACAGTGATGTCGT
>NZ_JBOBDM010000041.1:0-56865 GCF_050586605.1 Pseudomonas sp. ES1
ACCGCTAGGCCAATGCATGCACGACAATCTCAAGGACTACCCCCAGGTCCGCCAACTGGCCATCCGTTCGCTGTTCGAGATCATCGAGCAGTCCAGCGAAGGCACGGTGATCGTCGACCGCCAGGCGCGCATCGTCTGGATGAACGAACGCTATGCCCGGCGCTTCGGCCTGGCCGACGCCGCCAGCGCCATCGGCCAGCCTTGCGAGGCGGTGATCCCCGGCAGCCTGATGCGCGAGGTGGTGAGCAACGGCAAGCCGATCCTGCTGGACATGCTCGACACCCCCAACGAGCCGCTGGTGGTGATGCGCCTGCCGATCCACGACGACCAGGGCGCGCTGATCGGCGCCATCGGCTTTGCCCTGTTCGACGAGCTGCGCAGCCTGTCACCCTTGCTCAAGCGTTATTCGAGCATGCAGCAGGAGCTGGCCAGCACCCGCTCGCAACTGCGCGCGCGCCAGGCGCGCTACAGCTTCGCCCAGTTCGTCGGCAGCAGCGCCGCCTGCCTTGAGGCCAAGCGCCGCGGGCGGCGCGGCGCGGCCAGTGACTCGCCGGTGCTGCTGCTGGGCGAAACCGGCACCGGCAAGGAGCTGCTGGCCCACGCCATCCACGCCGCCTCGGCGCGGGCGCACAAGGCGTTCGTCAGCATCAACAGCGCGGCCATCCCCGAGACCCTGCTGGAGGCCGAGTTCTTCGGCACCGCCCCCGGCGCCTTCACCGGCGCCGAGCGCAAGGGCCGCAGCGGCAAGCTGCAACTGGCCGAAGGCGGGACGCTGTTCCTCGACGAGATCGGCGACATGCCACTGGCGCTGCAAAGCAAGCTGCTGCGGGTACTGCAAGAGAAGGAATACGAGCCGGTGGGCTCCAACCAGATGCTGCGCAGCGACGTGCGCATCATCGCCGCCACCTCCATCGACCTGCAGGCGGCCATGGCCCGTGGGGCATTCCGTGCCGACCTGTACTACCGGCTGAACGTGCTGCCGATCGAGGTGCGGCCGTTGCGCGAGCGGCTGGAGGACCTGCCGGCGCTGTGCGAGGCGATCCTGGCCGAGCTCGGCAGCCAGTACGAGCTGGAGCCCGAGGCCCAGGCGCTGCTGGGGCGCCATGGCTGGCCGGGGAACATTCGTGAATTGCGTAACGTGCTGGAGCGCGCAACCTTGCTGGCGGACCAGCCGCGCTTGAGTGTGCAGGACTTGATCGCTGCGTTGGGGCCGTTGAGCCCGGTGGCCACGGCCGCGCCGGTGCTGGACTATCGCCAGGCGTGCACGCAGTTCGAGCGCGGGTTGATTGTCGATGCCTTGGCGCGCAGCGCCTGGAATGTGCCGGAGGCAGCGCGGGCTTTGGGGTTGGGGCGGTCGACGCTGTACAAGAAGATGGTGGCGCTGGGGATTGAGTCTCAATAAAGAGACCAATATCTCAAAATTGAGATCGTGGGAGCGGGCTTGCCCCGCGATGGCGTCAGCCGCATAAAATCAGCTATTTCCTGTGAGGGAAATCGCGGGGCAAGCCCGCTCCCACGCGGCCGTGTCTCAAGATAGAGACTGGTGATTTAATTGCTTTAATTTTATTCATATAAATCAATGACTTAACAAACTGGCACGATTCCCGCTATCCGTATTTCCAACCATAAAAACAACAGTTGGAGATCCCCCCACGATGACCGTGCTCATCGCCCTCGCTGCCCTGGCCCTGCTGATGGTGGCCGCCTATCGCGGTTACAGCGTGATCCTGTTCGCGCCTATCGCCGCCCTTGGCGCCGTGCTGCTCACCGACCCCGCCGCCGTGGCGCCCGCCTTCACCGGGGTGTTCATGGAAAAGATGGTCGGCTTCATCAAGCTGTATTTCCCGGTGTTCCTGCTGGGCGCGGTGTTCGGCAAGCTGATCGAGCTGTCGGGCTTCTCGCGCTCGATCGTCGCCGCTGCCATCCGCCTGCTCGGCACGCGCCAGGCGATGCTGGTGATCGTGCTGGTCTGCGCCCTGCTCACCTACGGCGGCGTGTCGCTGTTCGTGGTGGTGTTCGCGGTGTACCCGTTCGCCGCCGAGATGTTCCGGCAAAGCGACATCCCCAAGCGACTGATCCCGGCAACCATTGCCCTGGGTGCGTTCTCGTTCACCATGGACGCCCTGCCCGGCACCCCGCAGATCCAGAACATCATCCCCAGCACCTTCTTCAACACCACCGCCTGGGCCGCGCCATGGCTGGGCCTGATCGGCACGCTGTTCGTGTTCAGCGCCGGCATGCTCTACCTGCAACGCCAGCGCAACAAGGCCCAGCGCAAGGGTGAAGGCTACGGCAGCAACCTGCGCAACGAACCGGAGACCGCCGACGACATCAGCCTGCCCAACCCGTGGCTGGCGTTGTCGCCGTTGCTGCTGGTGGGGGTGATGAACCTGCTGTTCACCCACTGGATCCCGCAGTGGTACGGCGCCAGCCATACCCTGCAACTGCCGGGCATGGCCGCGCCGGTGCAGAGCGATGTGGCCAAGCTCACGGCGATCTGGGCCGTGCAGGCGGCCTTGCTGGTGGGCATCCTGATGGTGCTGGTGTGCGCCTTCGGCACCATTCGCCAGCGCCTGGCCGAAGGCACCAAAAGCGCGGTCGGCGGTGCCCTGCTGGCGGCCATGAACACCGCCTCGGAATACGGTTTTGGCGCAGTGATCGCATCGCTGCCGGGCTTTTTGGTGCTGGCCGACGCCCTGCGCGGCATCCCCAACCCGCTGGTCAACGAAGCCATCACCGTGACCCTGCTGGCCGGCATCACCGGCTCTGCGTCGGGTGGCATGAGCATCGCCCTGGCGGCCATGAGCGACAGCTTCATCGCCGCCGCCAACGCCGCCAATATCCCGCTGGAAGTGCTGCACCGGGTGGCCGCCATGGCCAGCGGCGGCATGGACACCCTGCCGCACAACGGCGCGGTGATCACCCTGCTGGCAGTCACCGGGCTGACTCACCGTGAAGCGTACAAGGACATTTTCGGTATTACCCTGATCAAGACCCTGGCCGTGTTCGTGGTCATCGCCACGTTCTACGCCACCGGCATCGTCTAAGGAGAACTGCATGACGCTCAAAGGCAAGACCGCACTGGTCACCGGCTCCACCAGCGGTATCGGGCTGGGCATCGCCCAGGTACTGGCAGAGGCCGGCGCGAATATCCTGCTCAACGGCTTTGGCGACCCGGCAGCGGCCATCGCCCAGATCAGGCAGCACGGGGTGAAGGTTGCACACCACCCGGCCGACCTGTCCGATGTGGCACAGATCGAGCAGATGTTCGCCTTTGCCGAGCGCGAGTTCGCTGCGCTCGACATCCTGGTCAACAACGCCGGCATCCAGCACGTGGCGCCGGTGGAGCAGTTCCCGGTCGAGGCCTGGGACAAGATCATCGCGCTGAACCTGTCGGCGGTGTTCCATGGCAGCCGCCTGGTGCTGCCGGGCATGCGCGCGCGGGGTTGGGGGCGGATCATCAACATTGCCTCGGTGCACGGCCTGGTGGGTTCCACCGGCAAGGCCGCCTATGTGGCCGCCAAGCACGGCGTGGTCGGGCTGACCAAGGTGATCGGCCTGGAAACCGCCACCAGCAACGTCACCTGCAATGCCATCTGCCCAGGCTGGGTACTGACCCCGCTGGTACAGAAGCAGATCGACGAGCGTGCCGCCAACGGCGGCGATCCACAGCAAGCGCAGCACGATCTGTTGGCCGAGAAACAGCCTTCACTGGCCTTCGTCACACCCCGTCACCTTGGTGAGCTGGTATTGTTCCTGTGCAGCGAGGCCGGCAGCCAGGTTCGCGGCGCCGCCTGGAACGTCGATGGTGGCTGGCTCGCCCAGTGAGGGCGGGCGTTGAGCCTGGCGCGGTCTTGCATTCGTTTATCTGCAAGGAGGCCTTATGCGCCAAGCTCGACTCACCGCGTTACTGTCCCTGACCCTGGCTGCCGCCGCCCCGGCGATGGCCGCCAGCCTGAAGGACGTCGCGCCCTACCCCGAGGCGGAAAAAGGTTTTACCCGGCAGGTGATCCACCTGCCGGCCCAGGCCGATGAATCGGCCTACCAGCTGGAAATCCTCGCCGGCAAAACGCTGAAGGTGGACTGCAACCGCCAGCGCCTTGGCGGCAAGCTCGAAGAGCACACGCTGCAAGGCTGGGGCTACAACTACTACCGCCTGGACAAGGTCAGCGGCCCGGCCAGCACCTTGATGGCCTGCCCGGACAACAAGAAAACCGACGCCTTCGTACCCGTTGTCGGTGAAGGTTTCATGCTGCGCTACAACAGCAAGCTACCGGTGGTGGTCTACGTGCCCAAGGGTGTCGAAGTGCGCTACCGGGTATGGTCGGCCTCGCCGGACGTACAAACGGCTAAAGTGGAGTAACCGCCAGCGTCGGCAAGCCCGCTTTCGCGGCGGGCTTGCACCACGACAAAGCCATCACTGCAGCGAGGGTTGCGGCATGAACGACATACTCTGGCGCCCCTCCACCTCGCAGATCGAAGCCAGCCGCATGGAGGCCTTGCGCCGCCGGGTCAACCTGCGCTTCAACCTTCAGCTCGACGACTACGCCGCCCTGCACCGCTGGAGCATCGAGCACCGCGCAGCGTTCTGGCAGGCGCTCAGTGAATACTTCCACGTGCGCTGGCATACACCCGCTAGCCAGGTGCTGATCGAGGGCCCGCACCTGCGCGATGCCCGCTGGTTCGTCGGCGCTACCCTGAACTTCGCCGAACACCTGTTGCAACGCCGCGATGACCGCCCCGCCGTGGTCGCCGTGCGTGAGGACGGCGGTCGCCACAGCCTGACCCACAACCAGTTGGCCGCCCAGGTGGCCGGGATGCAACGAGCCTTGCGCCAGGCAGGCATCGTGCCGGGCGACCGCATTGGCGCGGTGATGCCCAATACCTGGGAAACCCTTGTAGCCATGCTCGCCGCCAGCAGCCTTGGGGCGGTGTGGTCCAGTTGCTCTCCGGAGTTCGGTACCCACGGCATCATCGACCGCTTCGGGCAGATTGCGCCGAAACTGCTGATTGCCTGCGCGGGCTATGCCTACGCCGGCAAAACCGTGGACCAGGTCGACAAGATCAACCAGATCGTCGCCCAACTGCCGCAACTTCAACACCTGCTGGTGGTGCCCTACACCCGGGCACAGACCCGCAGCGAAGAGTTCAGCGGGCCCCAGGTCACCCTGTGGGATGATTTCTTCCAGCCCGGCGGCAGCCCCACCTTCGTCGCCCTGCCCTTCGATCACCCGCTGTACATCCTCTACTCCAGCGGCACCACCGGTGTGCCCAAGTGCATCGTCCACCGGGCCGGCGGCGTACTGCTGCAACACCTCAAGGAGCACGGCCTGCACAACGACCTGAAGGCCGACGACGTGCTGTTCTACTACTCCACCTGTGGCTGGATGATGTGGAACTGGCTGGTCTCGGGCCTCGCGGTGGGCGCCACCTTGGTGCTGTATGACGGATCGCCCTTGCACCCCGGCCCGGAGCGGCTACTCGACCTGATCGACAGTGAAGGCATCCACGCCTTCGGCACCAGCCCCAAGTACCTCGCTGCCCTGGAGCAAGCCGGTGTTGAACCGATGAAAAGCCACCGCCTCGATAGCCTGAGGCTCCTGTTGTGCACAGGCTCGGCGCTGTCGCCGCACAGCTACGACTTCGTCTATGCCAAGTTCAAGGCCGATGTGTGCCTGGCCTCGATGTCCGGCGGCACCGACATCGTCTCCTGCTTCGTACTCGGCAACCCGCTGCTGCCGGTACGCCGTGGCCTGATCGCCGGGCCCGGCCTGGGCATGGCGGTGCAGGTGTGGAATGCACAGGGGCAGCCGGTGATCGACGAGAAAGGCGAGCTGGTGTGTACCCAGGCGTTCCCGTCGATGCCCCTGGGGTTCTGGGGTGACGACGATGGCAGCCGCTACCACGACGCCTACTTCAGCCAATTCGACGGCGCCTGGTGCCAGGGCGACTACGCCGAGCAGCGCGCCGGCGGCGGCCTGGTGATCCACGGCCGCTCGGATGCGGTGCTCAACCCCGGTGGCGTGCGCATTGGCACAGCCGAGATCTACCGGCAAGTGGAAAAGGTCGAGCAGGTGCTGGAAAGCGTGGCCATCGGCCAGGACTGGCACAACGATGTGCGCGTGGTGCTGTTCGTGCGCCTGCGCGATGGCCTGCAGCTGGACGACGCCTTGCGCCAGCACATCCGCGAGGTCATCCGCCGGTACACCAGCCCGCGCCACGTCCCGGCGGTGATCGCCCAGGTGAGCGACATCCCGCGTACCCTCAGCGGCAAGCTGGTGGAACTGGCGATCCGCAATGTGGTGCATGGGCTGGCGGTCAACAACACCGATGCCCTGGCCAACCCCGAGGCACTGGCGCAGTTCCGTGACCACGCGGAACTGCGCGATCAGGCATAATGGCGGCCTTTTTCGCCCCGAAGCACAGGTATCCCCATGAAAGCCCAAGCCCGCCATATCCTGGTCAAGACCGCTGACGAAGCCGAGAAGCTCAAGCAGCGCATCGCCAATGGCGAAGCCTTCGACGTGCTGGCGAAAAAATTCTCCACCTGCCCGTCCGGCAAGCGTGGCGGCGATCTGGGCGAAATACGCCCCGGGCAACTGGTCGGCGCCATCGACCAGGTGATCTTCAAGAAGCCATTGCGGGTGGTGCACGGGCCGATCAAGAGCAAGTTCGGCTACCACCTGGTGCAGACGTTCTACCGCGACTGAGCCGATGCTGGCCCTTGGCCTCCTGACAGTTTTGCCAGTTGCATCCCTCCTCCTGAACGCAGTACATCGCGGGTAATCCCGCACATCGCGCTTGCGCCGTGCGGGCTCTGTGCACAACGGAGGCCCAGGCGATGCACATGCGTCTGTTGCTGGCACTGGCGCCCTTGCCCCTGTTGCTGCTCGCCCAGGCCCAGGCAGCCTGCAGCTTCAGCCCTGGGCCAGGCAATGACAGCTATGTCTGCGACAGCGGCAGCGCCGCTTCGCTGCTCGACACCGGTGGCAACAACAGCCTGCTGCTACCCGCCGGCGGCAGTGGCACGATCAGCGGCAACGTGACCTTCGGTGCCGGCCAGGACGCCATCGACATGGCCTCGGGCCTAATCGGCGGCGACGTCAATCAAGGTGCCGACATCGATACCTTCACCATGAGCGGCGGCATCATCGAGGGCGACCTCAATCAGGGCGATGGCCTGGACCGCTTCCAGATGACCGGCGGCTGGATCAAGGGCAATTTCGACAGCGGTGACTTCGCCCAGATGGACGGCGGGCGTATCGGCAACGTCAATATGCGCCTGGACGAGAACACCTTCATCCTGCGCGCTGGCAGCATCGACCGGAATATCGTCACCGGCTTCGACAAGGACTATGTGGAGGTTTTCGGCGGCAGCGTGGGCGGCAATATCAGCGTCAGCGGGGGCGATGACCAAGTGCTGATCCACGGCGGCCAGGTTGCGGGCAGCGTGCTGATGAGCACCGGCAACGACCGGTTCAGCTGGACCGGCGGGCGAATCGGCACGCGGGTGGACATGGGCCCTGGCAACGACACGGCGCAGCTCCAGGGCCTGGCCAGTGACGCCCTGGTCATCCCGCTCGACGGCGGCAGTGGCAGCGATGCCTTGACCTTGTTCGCCAGCCAGGCCAAAGGCGGCGCCCGCTACCTCAACTGGGAGCGGATCGAGCTTACCGGCGGCAGCCGTTTCGAGCTCGACGACACGCTGCTGCTCGGGGATGCCGTCAGTGCCACCGGTACCCTGCAGATTGCTGCCGGCAGCACCCTGGCCTCGCGCCAAGGCACGGTCTCGGCCTTCGCCAGCGGCCAGCGCGTGGGGCTGAACAACGCCGGCACAATTGACTTGAGCGCAGGCAACGACGGCGCAGGCCGGCTACTGGTGATCGGCGACTACAACGGCGACAACGGTGTGCTGCGCCTGAACAGCGTGCTCGGCCAGGACGGCGCCGCCTCGGACCGGCTGGTGATCAGCCAGGGAGGCATCAGTGGCTCGACCGGGCTTTTGGTCAGCAACCTTGGCGGCACGGGTGCGGCCACCCAGGGCAATGGTATCCAGGTGGTCGAGGCACGCGACGGCGCCAGCGGCAATGCCAACGCCTTCATCCAGACCCAGACCCTGTCGGCCGGCGCCTATGACTACCGCCTGTTCAAGGGCGGCGTCACCGCTGGCAGCGAGAACAACTGGTACCTGCGCTCGACCCTGGTCGCGCCCCCCGCCCCGGCGCCTGGCATGGAGCCGCTAAGCACGCCGCCGGTAGCCGCGCCCGCCCCTGGCCAGGCCGACTTGCCCGCCCCGGTGGCCGGGCGGGTCATCCCCCTGTACCGCCCGGAAGTGGCGGTTTACGCAGCCGCACCGCGCGGCGCCGCGATCATCGTGCGCCAGGCCTTGGGCACCGTTGATCAGCGCCAGGATGATCAACAGTGGCTCGACGACGCGGCCGCGCCGCCTGCAAGCTGGGGCCAGGCCTACGGTAGCGCCCTTCGCCAGCAATGGAGCGGCACTGTGACCCCGACCCTGGACGGTGACCTTTACGGCTTCACGGTGGGCCAGGACCTGTATGCCCGAGCCACGGACGACGGCCACCGTCAGCACGCCGGCCTGTACCTGGGCCATGGCCGCCTGGACGGCGATGTCCGCGGGTTCGCCCTGGGCCGGGAAGACCGCCCGGTGGGCAACCTTGAGCTGGAGGGCAACAGCCTGGGTGCCTACTGGACCTGGGTGGGGCCGGCCCAAGGCTATGTGGACGTGGTGCTGCAGTACACCCATCTCGATGGCCGTGCCCGCTCCGACCGTGGCGACAGGCTCGACCTCGATGGCCACGCCTGGGCCGCCTCACTGCAAGGCGGCTACCCCTTGGCGCTGGCCGCGCAGTGGACCCTGGAGCCCCAAGCTCAGCTGATCGCCCAGCGGGTGAGCCTGGACAGCGCCAGCGACCGGGCGTCGCGGGTCAGCCATGACGCCCAGGTGGAATGGCTCGGGCGCCTTGGCCTGCGCCTGGAGGGGATGTTCCCTGCCACAGACAGGGTGCTGCTGCAGCCCTTTGCCCAGGTCAACCTGTGGCATGCCGACGGCGGCGCCGACACCTTGACCTTCAACGGCGTGGACCGCATAGACACCGACTACCGCTATACCGCGCTGCAACTCGAAGGCGGGCTGGCGGCACGCCTGGGTTCGGCGCTGAGCCTGCATGCGGGCCTGCAATACAGCACCAACCTGGACAGCCGCCAGCAGCAGGCCAGCGGTGTGAACCTGGGCCTGCGCTGGCAGTTCTAACGCCGCGCCGCCAGCAACCCGAGCCCCGCGCAACCCAGCAGCGAAGCACTGACCCGGTTGAACACGCGCCGTGGCCCTGGGCGTTCGAACCAGCGCTGCAGGTAAGCGCCGAGCCCTGCATAGATGGCGATGGCCGCCCACTCCAGCAGCAGGAACAGCACCCCCAACTGCAGGAACTGCTCGCTCACCGGCATGTTGCCGCCCACCGTCACGAACTGCGGCAGGAAGGCGGTGAAGATAAGAATCGCCTTAGGATTGCCGGCGGCCACCCAAAACTCCTGGCGCGCCAGCTTCCAGGTGCCACGCGGCTGCTCGCCCGCTACCCGCGCCTCGCCCACCGGCGCGCGCCACAGCTGCCAGGCGATATAGAACAGGTAACCGGCGCCCAGCACCTTGATCGCCAGGAACAGGTATTCGCTGGTATGCAGCACCACCGCCAGGCCCATGGCCGCCAGCGCGATCATGCCGCTGAACGCCAGCAGCCGGCCGGCCCCGGCCACGCAAGCGATGCGCAGGCCATAGCGGCTGGCATTGTGCAGCGACAACAGGTTGTTGGGCCCCGGCGCCATGTTCAGGGCGAAACAGGCGGGGATAAACAGCAGCAGGCTCGACAGGTCCATTCTTGTTCTCCTTCAAGGACCGCAGCAGGGTCGCGCCCGGCCTGCCCGCACGTCAAGCACAGTGATACGGCGAATGGCCGGAACAGTCAGCAGTGAGTAGACTGCCTGCTCCCACACAATGAACTTGCACGCCCGCTCCTACAGAAAAGCTGCGCAAGACAGTTGCTTCCATGTGACAACCAGGTGGCCTGCCATGCCCTTCCCCCGCAGTGAAATCTGGCATGACCCGGCGCTGCCCTTCGTCGAAAGCCGTCGCGCCTGCCATAGCCGCGCCTGTTACAAGGCGCACAGCCACCCAAGCTTCTCCATCGGCGCGGTGGATGTCGGCTACAGCCACTTCACTGGCGCCGGCCAAGGTGTGGTGCGGCTGACGCCCGGCACTCTGGTGCTGGTGCCGGCGCAACGGGTGCATGCCTGCAACCCCGAACCCGGCAAGGCCTGGAGCTACCAGATGCTGCACCTGGACGCCGACTGGCTGCGCTGCCTGCGCCTGGAGTCCGGTGTGGCGGCAGGTGAGCCGCTGGCGCCGGCGCGCATCACCCGCTCGCCAGCGCTGTACCGGCAGTTCTGCGCGTTGAACGACCTGCTGTTCTCGAAGGTTTCGCCACTGGAGAAGGAAGCGGCGCTGGTGGCATTCATCGGCGACCATGACTTCAGCAGCCTGCCCACCTTGCCACCGGCCCCGGCGCTGGCCCCTTCGATGCTGGGTGAGCTGGTCGCCTGCCTCGACGAGCAGGGTTTGGCCGAACTCAGCCTCGACCGCCTGGCCCGGCAGGCCGGGCTGGGTCGCTATCAACTGATCCGCGCGTTCGCCGCGGCCACCGGGATGACCCCGCACAGTTACCTGCTCAATGCCCGGGTCAACCAGGCGCGGTTGCTGTTGCGCCAGGGCTGTGCGCTGGCGGAGGTCGCCTATCGGCTGGGGTTCGCCGACCAGAGCCACTTCCAGCGGGTGTTCAAGGCCCATGCCGGGGTGACGCCCGGGGCCTACCGCGGCGGCTTGCAATAATCTTCAATACGCCCGGCCGGCACCTGCACAGACTGTGGTTTTCCCACACGGAAACCCGCTTGATGGAACAGTTCCTGCTCGTCGCCACCGCCCATTTTCTTGCCCTGCTCTCGCCTGGCCCGGACTTTTTCCTGGTGGCCCGCACCTCGGCCAGCGCAGGTTGGCGGGTAGCCAGTGGCGCCTGCCTGGGCATCGCCCTGGCCAACGGCGTGTTCATCGGCGCAGCGTTCGCCGGGGTGGCGGTGCTGCACGCGGGCAGCGCGATGTTCGTGGCCCTGCAACTGGCCGGTTGCGCCTACCTGCTGTACATCGGTGTTTTGTTCTTGCGCCATGCCGGGCACAGCAGTTTGACACCTGCCGCAACGACCACCGGGCAGGCGGCCAGGGGTTGGCTGGGCAGTTTGGGCATGGGCTTCGCCTCAGGCATCCTCAACCCGAAGAACGCGCTGTTCTACGCCAGCCTGGCGAGCATGATCGGCAGCAGCAGCGTCCTGCTCAAAGGGCTGTACGCCGGCTGGATGTTCACTGCGGTGCTGGCCTGGGACCTGCTGGTGGCGCTGGCTATTGGCAATCGTCGGGTACTGCGCCGCTTTGCCCAAGCCCTGCCCTGGCTGGAGCGGGCCTCGGGGGTGATGCTGATGGCCCTTGCTGCCGGTGTGCTGGTTCATCTGGCATGGGGCTGACCACCTCAAGCGTGGCGAGGTCCAGCAAGCTGAAGCAGCCACTGCTCCAACCGCCGGTATCCAGGTGCCAGACATTGCCCAGCACCTTGACCTTGAGCACCGGCGTATGCCCGACCAACAGCGCGCGCAGCCCTTCGACCCTGGCGTCGTCGCCTTCCTTCAGGCGCCGCCGTGACCATTGGCACACTTCACGTATGCGCGGATCGTCGTCGTCCAACAGGCTCGCGCGCAAATCCTCCCAGCGCGCGAAGGGGCTGTCGGCGTGCAGCAGGCCGATAGGTCCGTCATGGGTCTGCACTTCCAGGGCGATAGGCAATTCAAGGAACGCATCGACAAAAGGCCGCTGCTGATCCTCTGGCAAGTCGAGGAACCAGCCACCGCCCGCCGCGCGGTACATGTCCAGGTCAAGCCGGCCGCCGCGCAGGTGATTGATCGCCAGGCTTTCGTGGTTGCCCTGCACCGCGTGGAACCAGGGCTGGCTCAGCCAGTCGAGTGCCTGCGCACTGTGCGGCCCGCGGTCGACCAGGTCGCCGACGCTGAACAGGCGGTCGACCGCCGGGTTGAAGCCGGCGCCATCCAGGCACTGTTGCAAGCGCTGGAAGTGCCCGTGGATATCACCCACGGCCAGGTCGCGCCCGCGGGTGTTGACGGCTATCCGCCTGAAGCGGCTCATTGCATCGTTCCTCTGCTACGGCCTCGGCACCGGCGTAAAATGGTTGGGCAAGCCACCGCACCCGGAGGTGCATCATGCGTACCACCCTGGCCTGTGCCGTACTGATGGTGCTGGCATTTGACAGCATGGCACAGGGCTCCCCGACCGCCCAGGTCGAGGTGCGTTTCGAGCACCCGGAAAACTTCCGCGATGCCAGCCTCGACAGCCAAGGCTATGAGCGTGGCGCCGACCCGCAGGTGATCAAGGCGCTGACCGAACATTTGCGCAAGCTCGGCCAGCGTTACCTGCAACCTGGCCAGCAACTAGTGATCGACATCCGCGACATCGACCTGGCCGGGCGTTACGAGCCATGGCACAGCCAGGCCTACGATGTGCGCTTCATGCGGGAAATCACCTGGCCGAGCATCGACCTCAGCTACACCCTGAGCCAGCCCGGCCAGCCTGCGCGCCAGGCGGCGGAGCACCTCAGCGACAAGATGTACCTGAGCCGCCCGGGGCGCCAAGGCAGCAGCGACCGCCTGTTTGCCGAGAAGGCCATGCTCAGCGACTGGTTCCGCCAGCGCTTTGCCCCGCCGCCGCACGCCTGAGCCTCAGCCGCGCAGGCGGCGCAGGGCGATCGGTGCAATCAGCCGGTGAAACGGCGCCACCGGCAACATGTACAGCCGGCCCAGCAGGTTGTGGGTGCGCACCACGGTACTCACCAGCACCTGGCACTGGCCGTCGGCGGCCGGGCGGCGGCTCAGCGCAATGTACACATCCAGGTGGCGGTCGCGGTCAACCAGCAGCACTTCGTCCTCGGTATTGGCCAGCAAGGTGAAGATGCCCACGCGCTCGCCGGGCTGGTAGCTGGCGGCTGGGCGTGCGGGGTCGATGGCCGTGAGCCGGCCCAGGTCCTTGAGGCCGACCAGCGCCACCAGGCGGTTGCGCAGCACCATCAGCGCATCGATCCAGCCGGGCATGCCGGCCATCAGCCGCAGGAACAGCGCCATGGCTGGTTGTGCCGGTTGCGCCAGGCTGATCGCCCGGCAATGGCGGAACCCGGCCTGGGCGGCGTGGGCGCTGATCAACGAGTCGCTTGGAATGGTCGCGGTGTAAGTCATCAGGGCTTTCCGTCCTTGGAATCAGCACCTTCGTGCTGGCGAAGGCGATCTGCCCGATAGTATCCTGCGCGCCCGAACCGACGCCAAGGATGGATGCATTCGTGAACACCTGTACCACGCCCGAAGTACCCGCGGCATGAAGTACCTGTTACTGACGCTGGCCAGCTATGCCACCAGCTACTACCTGGTGGGGCTGCTGATCCAGGGGGGGCTGGCAAACATCGCCGAAGACCTGCGTCATCGCCCGGATGCACCGCCGCCAGGCCAGTACCTGCGCGAGGTCGAGCAGCATGCACGGCGCGCCCACCGCCACTACGCCCTGTTCAGCGGCAGCCTGTTGGCCCTGTTGCTGGCGTTGCTGTGTGCCTGGCTGAGTTGACGGCGGTTACTGGAAGTCCAGCGCCAGGCTCTGGCGCCCTTCCAAGGCCAGCAGGTATTGCTTGGCCGGCAAGCCGCCGGCGAAGCCAGTCAGGCTGCCCGAAGCGCCGATTACCCGGTGGCACGGGGCGATGATCGAGATCGGGTTACGCCCGTTGGCCGCCCCCACCGCCCGCACTGCCTCGGGGTTGCCGATCTGCCGGGCGATATCGCTGTAACTGCGGGTCTCGCCGAAGGGGATGCTCAGCAACGCCGCCCACACCTGGCGCTGGAACGCGGTGCCGGCAAAATCCAGCGCCAGGTCGAAGGTGCGGCGGTTGCCTGCGAAGTATTCACCGAGCTGGCGGGCCGTTTCGCGCAGGACCGGGTGCTGGTCATCGCGCTGCAGTTCGCCCAGGCGCACTCGGTTGGCCCGCTCCTGCTCCCACAGTACTGCGGCCAGGCACGCACCGCGGGCCACCAGGGTCAGCGTGCCGACGGGCGAGTGCATCAAGGTAAAGGCGCAGGGCATGGCAAGCTCCGGTCAGGTCACAGTCTGCGCACTCTACCCACCGCACCGCTTGTGCGCATCCGCTTTCTTGCCATGCCCCTGGGCCAGCCCGGCCCTAGGTCCGCGCACACATCTGGGCGGCATCGAGCAAACGCCCATGGTCGTACCAGGCATCACGCTGGTAGGCGGAGTATTGATGCTGCCCGCCGGAGCCTGTGACCTTGACCAGGCCATCGGCCTTGCTCGGGTCGGTGCTCTCGACGAACAGCTCGAGGGCGTCCTGGTTCTGCACCGTATAGGTTTTCGCCGTGTCGGGCAGTTCGGATTTCACGCAGCGCAGGTAGTCCGGCGGGCTTTTCGCGGTCGAGCCAAAAGTATTGTCGTGACTGGCGCGCAGGTCAGGGTCATGGGCACAACCTGCCAGCAGCAGCCCGGCGGCCAGCGCCACCAGCGGTTTCATCGAGCGCTTCATACAACCTCCGATCACCCCATCAGGAAACCCTGGACAGTGACGGACAGCAACCACCCTTTTTAATAGTCAGCTTACGATTGGAAAGGTTAGCCCCGCCCCACCGGGCTGTTATGCCGGTTTGCTATGGGCGCCAGACGCTGCGTGCATGTCGCCGACACAGTTAAACCCGCTGGTCGGGCATGGACCACACTGTGCGCAAACAGGCGCCTACTGGTGCTCGGGCCTTGTCACCCGACGTTGAACACGCCAATCGAGGTGTGCCGCCATGAAGCGCATCAACAAGCTCATCCAGCAGCGCCGTCATCAACTGCACGTGCACCTGCCGCCGAGTGGACTGGAAGCCACCCCTTTTACACCTGCGGTCAGCGTATGCGCGCGATGGTTGCCAAGCCTGGACACCGAAATTCAGCCGAGGACGCCGCCGCACACCGGCGTCATGACCTTGCGTACCGCGACTTTGGCCAGATCGTAGCTGGATGCCCCGGTACCTGGCCGCTACAGTGCGGGACGCTGGCAGCGGCCAGATCACTGACAAGGAGGTTGCCGATGTTGTCGAAGCTTTTGGTGACGGTGGGTATCGTCTTCTACGCGGTCGTGGTGCCGATTCTTGAAATCAACGATACCCACGTGTTCAACCAGGCCTGGGCGCCACACGCCCGACTGCACGAGACCTGGCAGCTGTTCACCAATACCGCGCTGGGTGCCTTCAGCGTGTGGCTGGTCTGGGGCAGGAACGATCTGCGGCTGGCGAGCCTGCTGACCCTGTTCGTCACGGGCGGTTTCCTGCTGGCCTATTGGTTGCGGGACGGCTACGGCGGCTCGATGGTGCTCAGCGACGGCTCCGAGAAAATGATCATGGGGGTCAATCTGGGCCTGCTGGCTTACACGCTGGCTATCCTGCTGGCGGGTACCGCAGTGGCCATTGATCGACGTGCTCGGGGGGGCCGCCAACGGGCGCCATGAATGGCGGCAGGCCGTTGGCCTGTATTGCTCGCTAAAGGTCCCGCTTCATGAGCGCCACCTTTACGGAGTGAAATACTGCTGCACCTGCGCAGCTGACATCCCTTGTTCAACAAGCATGCGTACGGTCGCGGATCGGTCCCTTTCAGCTTGTGCTTTCGCCACATCAGTCTTCGCAAGATCAGCTGCCGCCTGAACAGTCTCTTTATAAGCAGCAAGAAACTCAGCCGATGTAAAGTCATGCCTCAAAGACTGCTCACAAAGTCTATAAAGCGACTCGCGCAAAAGCATCGTCATTTGGGTGCGCTCAGCCAACTTTACAACGGTGGAGTTAAACTCAGATTTAGCCACTGCGTCACCGACGCCCTCCTTTTTAAGCGTGGTCTCAAGTTTTGACACCAAGCTCAAGGCAACATCTGGTGGCGGCTCAGAGCAGACCTTGATTCTGACGTCATCGGGCGCAAGGATAGCGCCACGCCGTGACGCATCGTAGTCGAACCAATAGGCCGTTGAGCTTTCTAGCTGTGAGCTACGTGCGGGCGAAGTAAAATTCGTGCACCCCGGAAGTAAAACGGTCAACGCAAGACATACAGCTCCTTGTACCTTCATGGCTTGTCCTTATGGCTGAATTTGACAACAGACTACGCATCACATGAAAGCTTAAGCAGGTAAAGCAAGCTTCATTAACTCTGTATAGCCCAGAAACTCATCAAGTCGATGAAATTTAAGCCTTTCGTACTTGTGTATCGCACGTCTGGGCAGCCGCAGGCCAAGTATCGGGCATATCAAGAGCTGGCCGAGCACCTCAACGACGACGCCATGGCCACGCTGAGCGTCAAGGCCCGCCCCCGCCTGACCTTCTGACGCTTTCAGTCAGCGCCAGAAATTGTGTCGTGCATGTATTCGATGACGATCATTCCATCGTTGATGCGCACCTTGCACGGCCAACTCCTTCAGCATGAGTGGCGGCAGAGTCAGTCCGGCCTGCAGCGCTAACGGCTGGAGGTCCGGGGATTGCGTGCGATCCAGTTTGCCAGGCGATATGCGCACCGGCGTAAGAATGGAAAGGTAGCAGTGCCCCCCTCGAAGAGCGCAGAGCACGTGAAGCAGGCGTCCGATCTGCACAAGCCATGGCTGCCGGCGCTCAAAGAACTCGCGATCAGGCGCCGCCCCCATACAACTGCCGTCACACCTATGCGACAATGCGCCCAATGTCCGGCCTTAACCCCCGCATTTTTCGCCCAACAGCTGGGTCACAGCGTGCAAATGCTGCTGTCGACATACGCCCGTTGGCTCAACTCAAGCTCCGACTGGAGCGAGCTGGAAAAACTCAAGATTGGTATCAAATCGGTATCAGTCGAGAATCCAGCCGCGTAAGTTATTGATAGGTAAGCGCTTTGATCTCCACCGCCAATATCACCATGCAATTCGGCGCCAAGCCGCTGTTCGAAAACGTCTCGGTCAAATTCAACAACGGCAACCGCTACGGCCTGATCGGCGCCAACGGCTGCGGCAAGTCGACCTTCATGAAGATCCTCGGCGGTGACCTGGATCCGTCCGGCGGCCAGGTGATGCTCGAGCCGAACACGCGCCTGGGTAAACTGCGCCAGGACCAGTTCGCCTACGAAGAATTCACCGTGATCGACACCGTGATCATGGGCCACGAGCAGCTGTGGAAGGTCAAGGCCGAGCGCGATCGCATCTACTCGCTGGCAGAAATGACCGAAGAGGACGGCATGGCCGTCGCCGAGCTGGAAACCGAATTCGCCGAGATGGACGGCTACACCGCCGAATCCCGCGCCGGCGAGCTGCTGCTGGGCCTGGGTATCCCGCTGGAACAGCACTTCGGCCCGATGAGCGAAGTGGCGCCGGGCTGGAAGCTGCGCGTACTGCTGGCCCAGGCGCTGTTCTCGGACCCGGACGTGTTGCTGCTGGACGAACCGACCAACCACCTGGACATCAACACCATCCGCTGGCTGGAAACGATCCTCACGGCGCGTAACAGCACCATGATCATCATTTCCCACGACCGTCACTTCCTCAACAGCGTCTGCACCCACATGGCCGACCTGGACTACGGTGAGCTGCGCCTGTTCCCGGGCAACTACGACGAGTACATGACTGCCGCCACCCAGTCGCGCGAGCAGCTGCTGTCGGACAACGCCAAGAAGAAAGCCCAGATCGCCGAACTGCAGAGCTTCGTCAGCCGCTTCTCGGCCAACGCCTCGAAAGCCAAGCAGGCCACCTCGCGGGCCAAGCAGATCGACAAGATCCAGCTGGCCGAGGTCAAGCCGTCGAGCCGCGTGAGCCCGTTCATCCGCTTCGATCAAACGAAGAAACTGCACCGCCAGGCGGTGATCGTCGAAAAAATGGCCAAGGCCTTCGACGACAAGGTGCTGTTCAAGGACTTCAGCTTCACCATCGAAGCCGGCGAGCGCGTGGCGATCATCGGCCCCAACGGTATCGGCAAGACCACCCTGCTGCGCACCCTGGTCGGTGAACTGACCCCGGACAAGGGCGAAGTGAAGTGGACCGACAGCGCCGAAGTGGGCTACTACGCCCAGGACCACGCCCACGACTTCGAAGAGGATGTGAGCCTGTTTGACTGGATGGGCCAGTGGACCAGCGGTGAACAGGTGATCCGCGGCACCCTCGGCCGCATGCTGTTCTCCAACGACGAGATCCTCAAGTCGGTGAAGGTGATTTCCGGTGGTGAACAGGGCCGCATGCTGTTCGGCAAGCTGATCCTGCAAAAGCCCAACGTGCTGGTGATGGACGAGCCGACCAACCACCTGGACATGGAATCGATCGAGGCGCTGAACCTGGCGCTGGAAAACTACCCGGGCACCCTGCTGTTCGTCAGCCACGACCGTGAGTTCGTGTCGTCGCTGGCCACCCGCATCATCGAGCTGACGCCCGAAGGTACCGTGGACTTCAGCGGCACCTACGACGACTACCTGCGTAGCCAGGGTGTAGTGGTGTAATCGAGCCCTCCCGGTCGGTCTGTACCGCCCAGGAGGTCGTTTTCGCGGGTATATCGCATCGGCGAACCGCCGCTGCGATTTACCCGCGAAGCAGCCACCAGCAATTCCACTGGATAACACCACCCAACGAATAATTCGTTAGCCTGCTTTCTTTTCCCCCGCACAACGGCCATGATGCCGGTACGCCCAACCGCCTACCCGCGAACGTGCCCATGACCGCGCAACAGCCCGCCCCCGGCGACACCTCAAGCATCACCCTGCAAATCCTCGCCATCGTCTTCTATACCTTCATCGCCTTCCTCTGCATCGGCCTGCCGATCGCAGTGCTGCCCAGCCATGTCCACGACCAACTTGGCTACGGCGCCGTGGTCGCCGGCCTGACCATCGGCCTGCAATACCTTGCCACCCTGCTCAGCCGGCCCTTTGCCGGGCGGGTCGCCGACACCCTGGGCGGCAAGCGGGCGATTCGCTTTGGGTTGTATGGCATCGCCGGCTGCGGCGTGCTCACCCTGCTCTCGGCCTGGACCCTCACCCTGCCCTGGCTGAGCCTGCTGCTGTTACTCGGCGGGCGCCTGCTGCTGGGCATCGCCCAAGGCTTGATCGGGGTGGCGACGTTGAGCTGGGGGATTGGCCAGGTGGGGCCGGAGCATACCGCGCGGGTGATCTCGTGGAACGGCATCGCCTCCTATGGCGCCATCGCCATCGGTGCGCCGGTCGGTGTGTTGCTGGTGGATACCCAAGGATTCTGGATATTGGGGCCGGCGCTGCTGGTGCTGGCACTGGGCGCGTTGCTGGCGCTGCGCAAGCGCCCGGACGTGGTGGTGGTGCGCGGCGAGCGCCTGCCCTTCTGGTCGGCGTTCGGTCGTGTGGCGCCTTGCGGCCTGGGTTTGACCCTGGCGTCGATCGGCTACGGCACCCTGACCACCTTCGTCACCCTTTATTACCTGGAGCGCGGCTGGACGGGCGCTGCGTTGTGCCTGAGCGCGTTCGGCCTGTGCTTCATTGTTTCGCGGCTGCTGTTCGTCAACGCGGTCAACCGCTTCGGTGGCTACAACGTGGCGATTGCCTGCATGGCCACCGAGGTGCTGGGGCTGGCCCTGCTGTGGCAGGCGCCTTCACCGCTGTGGGCGATGGTCGGCGCCGGGCTGACCGGCTTCGGCCTGTCGCTGGTGTACCCGGCGCTGGGCGTCGAGGCGATCAGGCAGGTGCCCAGCAGTAGCCGAGGTGCCGGGCTGGGTGCCTATGCGGTGTTCTTCGACCTGGCGCTGGCCATTGCCGGCCCGCTGATGGGCGCGGTGGCGATACAGCTGGGCTACGCCTCGATCTTCGCCGTCGCCGCCCTGCTCGCCTTGTCAGGGGTTGGCCTGACGCTGCTGCTGGCCCGACGCGCCCAGCGCGGCTGATCGCTCGGCAGGCTCGGGCGCACCCAGTGCCTGGCTGAAAAAGGCCGTGGTTTCGCTGCGCAGCGAGCGGTGGATATACCGGCGGTCGACACCGTCGGCATCCTTGCACAACACCGGCATGCGCAGGTGTTGCTCATCGTCGCACGGCGCCATGAACACGAAATGTCCCGCCCCGGCGAGCAACCGGTAGTCCGGCGTCAGCGGCAGCTTGCGCGCCAGGGCATCGGCATTGTGCTCCAGGGCCAGCAACTGGTCCGAGTCGCCGCTGTAGATCAGCGCCGGCACATGCACCCCGGCCAGGGCGTGGCGGCCGAACATCAGGCTCAGCGGCGCCATCAGCATTACCGCGCCTACCCGCGCATCGGCCCGTGGCTCCAGTTCACTGTGGTCGGCGATCAGCACACCATGGGTCTTGCAGGCGTCGGCGTCGTTGGGGCGTTGCTGGCAATAGCGGCGCAGGCGATCAAGGTCGGGTTGCGCGCCAGACAGGATCAGCGCCGTCTCGCCGCCGGCCGAATAGCCGATCACCCCAACTTTGCCGTCATTCAGATAGGGGCCGACCAGTTTATCGGCGCGTGCGGCCGTGATCGCCGCGCTGACCTGCAACGGCCGGCCATAGAGGTTACTGAGCGTCCCGAGGCGGCTACGGTCGCGGCTGTTGTCGCCGGGGTGGATCACCGCCACCACCACGAAGCCTTGGCGTGCCAGGCCGTTGGCCAGGTCGTGCAGGGCCATGGGGCTGCCGGTATTGCCGTGGGAGATCACCAACAACGGGAAGCGGCCCATGGCCACGGGTGCGTCCTGGGCAACCCGGGTCTGATAGCCCTCGATACGCACGGGCCGTGCCTCGCCGCTGGAGGGGTAGAACACCAGCGCCTGCATGGGCCTGTGGTCCACCGGGTCGGCCAAGGTGAGCCGGTGCAGGCCGGCGACCCAGGTTGCCGCGTTGGCCTGGGCCAGCAGGCCACCGAAAAGGACGATAGCCAACAGGGTACGAAACGGAGTCATGCAGGGGCGCTCCCGTGGCCGGGCGGACGTATTTCGCCAGCATAGAACCCGGCCAAGCACAGCTACATGAAAACTGAATGAAAAAAAGCCGATCGGCGCTCAAGGCGACGATCGGCTTTGTCGTGACTCGGCTGATCAGGCGGCAGCGAACAGCTCGCCGGCGATCTGCGCCTGGGCCGCATCGATGGCCTTGGCGCGGTGCTCAGGGCCATAGGCCAGGCCGTGGGCACGGACGGTTTCGACATCGGTGATGCCGATGAAGCCAAGGAAGACGTTAAGGAAGTCTTCATGGCCAACACCGGTTGGCTGGCCCTGGTGCAGGCCGCCGGCGGTGGACACCAGGATCACCTTCTTGTCGCCGCACAGGCCTTCAGGGCCAGCTTCGGTGTAGCGGAAGGTCTTGCCGGCCACGGCGATGCGGTCGATCCAGGCCTTGAGCTGGGTCGGCACGCTGAAGTTGTACATCGGCGCACCGATCACCACCGCGTCGGCGGCAAGGAATTCTTCCAGGGTTTCGGCGCTCAGTTGGGCTTCGTGGGCCTGGGCGGCGTCACGCAGATCCTGCGGGGTACCGGCAGCCACCAGGGTGGCGGCGGAGAAGTGGCTGATGGCGTCGGCAGCCAGGTCACGGTAGACCACTTCGATGCTCGGGTCGGCGGCTTTCCAGGCGTCGACCACTTCGCGGCTCAGCTGACGGGAGGCGGAATTGTCGCCCAGAATGCTCGAATCGATGTGCAACAGTTTCATGGGACTCTCCTGTGAATGAAGACCGCGGTGGTGGGCGATCACGATGGGGAGAATCCTATCGAACCAGCGAATGGCTGATAAGGCAGCAAAAATGCGTTAGTTTGTCCCACTGGTAGAACAGTGAGAATGTCCATGCAAGACCTCAACGACCTCTTCTATTTCGCCCAGGTGGTCGAAGCCGGCGGTTTCGCCGCCGCCGGTCGCCAGCTCGGCATCCCCAAGTCGCGCCTGTCACGGCGTATCGCCGAACTGGAAGAACGCCTGGGCACCCGCCTGCTGCAACGCACCACGCGGCAATTGAAGCTGACCGCCGTGGGCGAACGCTACCTGCACCATTGTCAGGCAATGCTGCTGGAGGCGGAGATGGCCGATGAAGTGGTGGCCAGCATGTCCAGCGAACCCCGTGGGCGGCTGCGGGTGTCCTGCCCGGTGGCCCTGGCCCATGCCTTCCTGCCCGAGGTGATCAGCCGCTTCCTGGCCCAGTACCCGCTGGTGCAGCTGGACATGGTGCTGCTCAACCGCCGGGTCGACTTGATTTCCGAAGGCATCGACGTGGCCCTGCGCGTGCGTGACCTGGGTGACGAAGACCCGGCCCTGGTCACCCGGCGCCTGCGCCAGGCGCAGATGCAACTGGTGGCCGCTCCGGGTTTTGCCGACCATATCCGCGAGCCCGCCGAGCTTGCCACCCTGCCGGTGCTGGGCGCCGCCGAGGCCGACCGGTTGGTGCACCTGCGCCTGCACGGGCCGGACGGCCGCCAGGCGGAGGTGGCCCTGGAGCCACGCCTGGCCATCGATGACTTCGTCGTGCGCAACGCCGCCGTGCGTGCCGGCCTGGGCTTCACCGCGCTGCCGAGCATGTTCTGCGAGGAGGAGCTGGCACGCGGCGAACTGGTGCGCCTGCTGCCGGACTGGTCGCTGCCCGGCGGCTACCTGCAGGCGGTGTATCCGCACCGACGCGGCCTGCTGCCGGCGGTGCGGGCGTGGATCGATCACCTGGCGATTTCGTTCGAAGCCTGTGGAGAGCGTTATGTCTGAGAAAAGGATGACCGAGGAACAGATCGCGCAGTTCTGCCTGGCCTTGCCCGGCGCGCGCGAGGATTACAAGTGGGGCGGGATCCGGGTGTTTTCGGTGGCCGGCAACAAGATGTTCGCCGTTGCTGATCTGGGCGGCGCCGGCTTGTCGTTCAAGGTGGCCGACGACCTGTTCCTGGGCTATTGCGACCGCCCGGGGATTCGCCCGGCGCCTTATCTGGCACGGGCGAAGTGGGTCAGCATGGTTGCGCCCTACCCCATGGGCCGTGACGAGCTGTGTGACCTGCTGCGCCGCTCGCACCAACTGGTGGTACGGCGCTTGCCCAAGCGCACGCAGGTGGGGTTGTTGCTGGATTGACGCTGCAGCGCGGGGCAAGTCGCAGCGACGCGATGGCTACCTACAGCAACTGCCCCAGCCCGCGACCATTAAGCAGCAGGTGATCGAACCAGAACACCTGGTGCAGCGCGACGATGCCCCAGAACACCAGCTGAAAGGACAACTTGCGGGTCTTGTGCCGAAACAGCTGCTGGGCCAGCAGCGCCCCCGGCCAGCCACCGAGCAGTTCGCTGGCATGCAGCACTTTCTCCGGGGTGCGCCAGGCCTGGTTGCGCGCCTGCTGCTTGTCCTGCCAGTACAGCAGCAGGCTCACCAGGCTCACCAGCGGGTACAGCGCCAATGGCAGCCACGACTGCCCGCTCAAGCCCATCTGCAAGCCGCCCAATACAGGCAGCAAACAAAGCCCGGCCAGCGCCAGCAGCTTAAGGCGTGGATTGCGTACGCCCTGGGCCTCGCCACGGGCAGCGGTTTGCGGGCGCGCCATCAGGCGTGCGCCGTCGACCAGTCGACCCAACCGAACTCCCAGGTGGCCAGGATCAGCAGACCAAAGGCGATGCGGTACCAGGCGAATGCGGCGTAACTGTGGTTGGCGATGAACTTGAGCAGCGCGCGCACGGCGATCATGGCGAAGATGAACGACACCACGAAGCCCAGGGCGAACACCGGCAGGTCGCCAGGCTGGAACAGCTCACGGTACTTGTAACCCGAGTACACCGCCGCACCGACCATGGTCGGCATGGCCAGGAAGAACGAGAACTCGGTGGCCGCCTTGCGCGACAGGCCGAACAGCAAGCCGCCGATGATGGTCGAGCCGGAACGCGAGGTGCCCGGGATCATCGCCAGGCACTGGACGAAGCCGATCTTCAGCGCGTGGTGCCAGCTCATCTCGTCGACATGATCCACCTCGATGCGGTGCTGGCGGCGCTCGGCCCAGAGCATGATCACCCCACCGACCACCAGGGCCGCAGCCACGGTAATGGGGTTGAACAGGTACTTGTGGATCAAGTCGGCGAACAACACCCCCAGCACCACCGCCGGCATGAAGGCGATCAGCAGGTTGGCGGTGAAGCGCCGCGCCGGTGCTTGAGTGGGCAGGCCCAGCACCACGTCGAAGATCTTGCGCCGGAATTCCCAGACCACCGCGAGGATTGCGCCCAACTGGATGATGATGTTGAACGCCATGGCGCGCTCACCACCGAAACCGATCAGGTCGGCGACGATGATCTGGTGCCCGGTGCTTGAAATCGGCAAGAACTCCGTCAGGCCCTCGACAACGCCCAAGATGATTGCCTGCAAGGCACTCCAAAAATCCATCATTCCCCCGATGCAGCACCGCTCCTGGCGGGCCGCTTGTAGTGATTTGCACGTAGTTGCCGCACGCGGCGCGGCTGTTTTACAGCGACAGCAGTGGCAACGCCAGCACAAATGCCCAGCGGCCTAAAGGTTTCATCTGGCACGGCCGAAATCCTAGCAGAGCCTTTGGTTCAAGGCTTGCGTTACCTGCAACACGGATTGCGCGCACTGCGCACTTAGCCGTTGGTCGTGTGGGGCCTGGCGGCAAAGCATGCTTGGATGCTTTCGATAAAAAGAACAAGACCGGAGTAACGCATCATGAAAACCCTGAGGTCGATGTCGATCAGCCGCCGCCTGTGGCTGATCCTGTTGGTGGCCGTGGCCATGCTGTTGGTGCTGGGGTTGCTGA
Source organism: Pseudomonas sp. ES1 (assembly GCF_050586605.1). NCBI lineage: Bacteria > Pseudomonadati > Pseudomonadota > Gammaproteobacteria > Pseudomonadales > Pseudomonadaceae > Pseudomonas > Pseudomonas sp. ES1. The sequence continues at coordinate 24,873 of NZ_JBOBDM010000041.1, forward strand.
TGCTGCGCCAGATCCATGGCGACCTTTACCAGGCCAAGGCCGAGAAAACCCGCCATGTGGTGCAGACCGCCGCAGGCGTGCTGGCGCACTACCAGGGCCTGGAGGCCGCCGGCACACTCAGCCGCGAAGCCGCCCAGCAGCAGGCCCTGCAAGTGGTGCGCGGGCTGCGTTACGACCAGAGCGACTACTTCTGGATCAACGACCTGCAACCGAAGATGATCATGCACCCGGCCAACCCCAAGCTCGACGGCCAGGACCTCTCGGCCATCCGCGATCCCGACGGGTTTGCCGTGTTCAACGAAATGGTCAAGCTGGCCCGTGCCCAGGGCGCCGGCCCGGTCGACTACCGCTGGCCCAAGCCCGGCGCCAGCGAGCCGGTGGCCAAGACCTCCTATATACAACTGTTCGAGCCATGGGGCTGGGTCATCGGCTCGGGCGTCTACATCGACGATGTGCAGGCCGAGTTCGCCCGCCAACTGCGCGACGCGTCCCTGGTCGGCCTGGGCATCGCCCTGTTGATGGCCCTGGTGGTCATGCTCATTGCCCGCAGCATCGCCCGCCCGCTGCAGGAGGCGGTGCAGGCCATGGGCAACATCGCCAGCGGCGAGAGCGACCTTACCCGCCGCCTGGACACCCACGGCCGCGACGAAATCACCCATCTGGGCGAGCACTTCAACCGTTTCAACGGCAAGCTGCAGGGCGTGGTCGGCCAGCTGCAGGGCGCCGCCCACGCCCTCGCTGAGTCGGCGGGGCATGTCGGCGACAACGCCGGTGCCGCCCAGGCGCGCAGCACCCAGCAGTCGCTGCAGATGGACCAGGTGGCCACGGCGATCAACGAAGTCAGCTACGCCGTGCACGACGTGGCCAAGCACGCCGAACAGGCCGCCAGCGAGATGCGCGACGCGCAGCAGCAGGTTGGCCATGGCCAGCAGGCGATCCATGGCAGCCTGCAGCAGATCGACCGGCTCTCGGCGACCATCGAGCAGGCGGTCCAGGTGATCCGCGAGCTGGCCAGCCATAGCACGAAGATCGGCGGCGTGCTGGAAGTGATCCGCGCCATCGCCGAACAGACCAACCTGCTCGCCCTCAACGCCGCCATCGAGGCCGCCCGTGCCGGCGAGCAGGGCCGTGGTTTCGCCGTGGTCGCCGACGAGGTGCGCCTGCTGGCCCAGCGCACCGCCCAGTCGACCGCCGAGATACAGACCATGATCGAGCACCTGCAGGGGCAGTCCGAGGCCGCGGTCAAGGCCATCGACACCAGCAGCGAGGCCTCGCGCCAGACCGTCGAGCAGGCCCGCGAAGCCGGCACCAGCCTGGATGCCATCAGCCATGCCCTGAACAACCTGGGCGCACTCAATGCCTCGATCGCCAGCGCCACCCTGCAGCAGTCCCATGTGGTGGAAGAGATCAACCGCAACGTCACCGAAACCGCCGGGCTGTCCCAGCAGACCGCCGAGGCGGCACGTCAGTCCAGCGATTCCGGCGTCGCACTGGCACGCCTGAGCAGCGACCTGGAACAACTGCTGCGCCAGTTCAGGGTCTGAACCTGCCAGGGCCTCCTCTTCCCGGAGGCCCTCCCGCCCACCCTAGCCTTTGCCCTGCCCCAGGATCCGTACCGGATTGCAGCCAGCATTATCGGAGTCGTCTTGGCTCAGATCGTGCCTGAACGGTTCGAGGTTGTAGCGGTCCTTGTCTCTGGCGATGTTCAAGTGACAGACCAGTTGGCGGTACATGCCGCCGCCATCATTCTGCAGCCACTGGTAATCATTGCCATATTTGCGGCGAATTTCGGCATACATCCTGGCGTACCCTTGCGGCGTGCTCTGCTGCCGCCCCAACGGCGTCGGTTCGAGCGACAGGGACCACTCCACGCCTTCACTGCCGACATCCTCACGCCTGATCCACTCACCGAACTGAACGTACTCGTTGATCGGGGCCGACGTACCCTCGGCGATGGCCTGGTCGCTGCTCTGGCAAACGAATTGGGCCTTGGCACTGCGAGACTGCGGCAGCGTCACGGCGATGATCGGCACCCAGATATTGCTCTGCCTGAAGTAGCGATGTTGCTCGAGCCTGGCGTTGGCCAGGCCTCGCTCATTGCCCGCAATGTGGAAGAAGGACTCGATGGGCAGCTGCGCCACAGGTGTCGAGGCACTCCAATCCTTGATACGCAGCTCGTTCTCACGGAAAAACAGGCTGCGCTTGTTTCTCATGGCCTGGAGCGTGGCGTTGAAGTTGCTGACCGCCTGCTGGTTGAGGGCGTCATTCACGGCAAAGCCACAGGCGTTGCGATTATCGCCCTGGGTGCTTTGTTCATAGTGGGTAACCCAGGCAAGCCCATCCAGGATGCCTTGTGTATGGCACGAACGGCCAATCGAGGGGTCCGCCGCCTGGGCGAAGGTTCCGCAGCCCGCTTCGCTGCGCTCAGCCGTGCCGCCGTCGACCGGGAATGCGCACAGCACTTCGTACCGATGTTTAGGTGCCTGGAGCTCCATGATGGGGTACAGGGTGTAGCCGCTCTGATGGTCCTTGGTCAAACGCTTGAAGTTGGCGTCACTGCGCAGGAATGCGTATGACACCGCATCGTTCAAGCGAGCGGGTGCGTCGGCGTCCCAAGTGTTGAAGAGACCATCCCTGGAGGCGGGCTCCGTACCTCTGAGCACCACGCCCGAACAGAGAAAGCCTGGCGCCGAGTCACTGCCGCAATTGGCTGGAGTCTGGGCATATCGTTGTCGCAGATTTTCTGCCGTCTGTTCGCATGTGGCAGCCAATGCCGCTTGATGTGCCGAATCACAGGCTGCGAGCACAAGGGTTGTCAAAACGAGTATGGGACGCCTACGCATGATCATCGCTCCAAGGAAAGTCAGCCGGCGGGCCTGGCACAACCTTGGCCCGGTGCGTGACTTCATCTTGGCGTGCGACACCTGTGCAGAAAACTGGCAAAAATGACAGGTCGGTGCGTCGTTCCCAATTGCCCCCCTATTGCAGGTTACAATCGCCGACTTCAATTCCCGTCAAGGATCGCCGATGTCCGGCCTCGAACTCTTCGCCGCCGCGCTCGGCGTCATCGCCGTCTGGCTCACCGTCAAGCAGAACCCCTGGTGCTGGCCGATCGGGCTGGTGATGGTAGTGCTGTACAGCTGGATCTTCTACGGGATGAAGCTGTATTCGAACATGCTTCTACAGCTGGTGTACGCGGTGTTGCAGTTATACGGCTGGTGGCAGTGGATCCGCCCGGACCGGGTCGAGGACGCCCGCCAGGTCACCCGCCTGGCCATGGCGCCGATGCTCAAGGGGCTTGCCACTGGCCTGGCAGCCAGCCTGGTGCTGGGCGCGGCCATGACCCACTACACCGATGGCGAGCAACCCTGGCTCGATGCAGCGCTGACCGGCTTCAGCCTGGTGGCGCAGCTGTGGATGGCGCAAAAGCGCCTGCAGTGCTGGGCGCTGTGGGTAGTGCTGGACGTGATCTTCGTCGGCCTGTTCCTGCACCAGGGCCTGTACCTCACCGCCGCACTGTACGCCCTGTTCACCCTGATCGCCGTGCGTGGCTGGCTTGAGTGGCGCCGCGACCCGGCACTGGCGGCCGCATGAAGACGCTGGTGCTGTGTGGCCCGGAATCCAGCGGCAAGAGCTGGCTCGGCGGTGAGATCCAGGCGCACTTCGGTGGCGTGCTGGTGGGTGAGTACGTGCGTCATTTCATCGAGCAGGAGCAGCGCGACACCTGCTATGCCGACATCCCCGCCATCGCCCGCGGCCAGTTGCTGTGGGAGGATCAGGCGCGCCAGCTGGCGCCGGCCCTGCTGATTCTCGACACCCACCTGCTCAGCAACATCCTCTGGAGCCGCGCGCTGTTCGCCGATTGCCCGCCCTGGATAGAGCAGGCGCTGAACGCACGCCACTATGACCTGCACCTGCTGTTAAGGCCCGAGGGTGTGGCCTGGGTGGGCGATGGCATGCGCTGCCAGCCTGAGCTTGCCCAGCGCCAGCAGTTCTTTGCCGACAGCCTGGAGTGGCTGCAGGCACAGCAACGGCCCCATCAAGTGATCGAGGGCGATTGGCCCCAGCGCAGTGCCGCCGCCCTCGCTGCAGTGGCGCGACTGCTCGATGGCCAGGTGCCAGCCTGCGCCACCGAATGTTAATGCACTGATACACCCCACCACCCCGCAGCCCCCGCAAATGGGGGCCGCAGCCCAGAATTGAGGGAAGTGTGTCAGCACTGAGACACTGCCCGACAATCTCTTCACATCCCCCGTACTAGGCGGCCTGCGGCCCCTGTGCACTGGGCGCTGTTTCAGCGCTGACACAGTATTCGCGGTGCGTTTCGAGTTAGCTCGAACAAGCCTTTGATTCTCAACAAAAAACAAAAAGCGGCACAGCTTCTGCTCTCTGTACTCGCAACGCTGAACGACCAGCGCCCGATTGAGGGAGTAGCCATCGTGAGGAAATTCGACAGAGGCGTGTCTTGCCTGCTGCTGGTCGGTTTCACCCTGGGGGCAAGCCTGAGCCTCGTGGCCCAAGCCGATAACGGCATCATCGTCATCACCCGTGATGTGCAGGTGCGCAACGCAACGCGCCTCCCGGTGATGCCAGACCCGTCCCCGACCACGGCCAATGCCAACCCGTCAGCACAGATCATCCGGCAGACCCATGAGCTCAGTGATGGTGACTTCGCCAGTATCAGCAGTGGCGCGGGCATCTCATCCCTGGTCAACCAGCAGACCAACAACATTGGCGGCAACATCAGTACCCAGAGCCAGTTGCCCAACCTCGCCGCCGGACGTGGCAGCGGCTCCGGCAGCGGCATCGGCAACATGGTCAACTCCAGCGTGCAGCGCGGCCTTGCGCCCCTGCAAGCCCTAACCCGAGGCCAATGACATGAGGCATTCGCTGCTGATCCTGGCCACCCTTTGCAGTGCACCGGCATTCGCCCAATCCCCAGTAGTCGACACCGCCATCATCGACAGTTCCGCCAGCCAGTACCTGGGCAACATGGCGGTCAACCAGGCGGCCGGCGACTTCCAGCAACAAACCAACGCCCGCGCCCTGGCCAACGGCCACTCGGCCAATGCAACGACGCAGATCCGCCAGCGCCTGCAGACCACGGTCGACCCTGCCAGGGACAGCCGCGCCAGTATCCAGGGCGATGCTTTCAGCCGTGGCAGCGGCGTACTGGGCGTGAACCAGAGCGCCGGCGCCAGTACCCAGCAAGCCAACGCACTGCGCATCAGCATCAGTGCCCAACCGCAAAGTCTCGATGACAGCGTCCTGTTGCAACAGAACGTGGCGCTGCGCAACACCTCCGATGCAACTGACTCCGCACCCGGCTATCGCCAGGTCAACACCAGCGACCAGGCATTCACCGGTAGCCGTGGGGTGATTCAGTTGAATCAGAGCGCCGGGGTGGGAAACCGCATGGCCAACACCCTAAGCGTCCGGGTCGCGGAATGACCCAAAAAGGTAAGCACAACACTTAACCTAAAAAGACGGAGAAACACCATGAAACCCTCGATGGCAATCAAGCCTCTGGTTTTCGCAATTGCTGCGGTCATGGCTGTTGCTGCACAAGCGGATCAGAACGACCGGCGTGGCCACAGCCACAACAAAACGGTCTACACCAGCGCCACGGCCAAAGCGACCGATGTGCAAAGAAGCACCGATAACAAGGTCATCAACGAAGGCACCATCAACAATGCCGAGATGAGCAGCTCTGCCAGTGGCGCCAGCGGTAACGTCGGCATCAACGTGGCGGCCGGTAATGGCAACCAGCAGGACAACGCAGCGGCCATCGCCAACACCGCGTCCGACAACGACTTCGTGTTCGGCACCGCAACCGCCACCGCCAAGGTCGACCAGTACAGCAACGGCAACCGCGTGTACAACTGGTCTACCCAAAACTCCGCAGTCATGAGCGGCTCGGCCGACAACACCAGCGGCAACGTGGGTATCAACGTCGCAGGCGGCGACCTGAACCAGCAGAAAAACACCATGGCCATTGCCAACAACAGTGCGCCCGTCGGCAATTCCACCGCCACTGCTTCGGCCAACCAGAGTGGACCTGGCCTGACCGTCGAAAACAGAGCCGATCGCACCTACCGCCTCGATACGATAACGCTCACCACCACCAAGAGTGGTTCGTCCTCTAGCAGCGGTTCGTTCGATGCCAGCATCGACAAGAGCTCCAGCTCCAGCTATAGCGCGTCTGGCTCGCAAAGCAGCAGCGCCAGCGGCTCCAACAGCAGCAGCTCCAGCGGTTCGAGCAGCATGACTGCCAGTGGCTCCAACAGCAGCAGCTCCAGCGGCTCCAACAGCATGAATGCCAGCGGCTCCCACAGCTCGAATGTCAACGGCACCGCCAGCAGCAACCACAACTCGACCTCGAGCGCTTCGGTGACTGCTTCGCTGGATGCCAGCGCTGCGGGCAGTGCCTCGCAGTCGCAAACCTTCGGCAACCACACCCGCTCCAGCAGTGGTGAGTTCGATGCTTCGCTGACCGCCTCGCTCGACGCATCGATCGACAAGTCGCACAACTCGTCCAGCGACTCGGCGTTCGACAAGACTCGCAACTCGTCGTTCGAGAAGGCGTATGACTCTTCGTATGACCGTAACCATGACTCGTCGTATGACAAGTCTCGCAACAACTCGTACGAGAAGGCACACGAATCGGCATGGGAAAAAGCCAACGCTTCGGCCTACGAGAAATCCGGCGAAAAAGCTTCGCAATCGTCGGACAGCATCTCGAAGAGCTGGAGCGAAGCTAGCGAGTACTCGCTGAGCAACACTGTGTCCTTCCAAGTGCTGACCCCGACCGGCTGGGCCAACCCTGTAACCAACAACGCCATCATGAGTGGTTCGTTGAACGGTGGCAGCGGCAACCTGGGCGTCAACGTGGCCGCCGGTGTGGGCAACCAGCAAAGCAACTCGCTGGCCATCTCCAACACCTCGTTCTGATCGCTGTAGCCAGGAGGCCCCCTTCGGGGGGCCTTCCTTCGAACTGGACCGATGGGGGCATCGAACATGCGAATTTTTGCCTTGGCGTTACTGCTGTGCCTGGCCAGTGTGATCGAAGCCGCCCAGATGCCGTTGTCCGTCCTGCCGGGTGGCGCGGTCATCTACAAACCGATCCAGAGCATCCGCGAACGCAAGTTCGCCGACCTTGTGCAGCAGAAAACCGACTTCAGTTGCGGCGCCGCATCGCTGGCAACCATCCTGCGCCAAGCCTACTGGCTGGACGTGGATGAACAACATGTGATCGAGGGCATGCTGGCCAATGCCGACCAGGACTTGGTCCGCACCCAGGGTTTCTCGATGCTCGACATGAAGCGCTACGTGGAAAGCCTGGGCATGCGTGCCCGTGGCTACCGGGTAGCACCCGAGTCCCTGCATGACATCCGCATCCCGGTAGTGGTGCTGATGGATATCCGTGGCTACAAGCATTTCGTGGTCATGCAGCGGGTCGACAAGGGCTGGGTCTACATCGGTGACCCGGTACTGGGCCACAAACGCTTCAAGATCGACGATTTCGTCAAGGGCTGGAACGGCATCATCTTCGCCGTCATCGGCCAAGGCTACGACAAGGGCAATGCGCTGCTCGCGCCACCCCTTCCGCTCAGTGCCAAGAACCGCCTCAACCAATTCACCCCGGTAAAGGACGCGGAGTTGCTGGATTTTGGTTTCATCAGAAGCGACTTCTTCTAACCAATCGGGCATGACGCCCAGGGGAACCTCCCATGAAGACTCCGATCTGGCTGATTGCGGCCTGCCTGGCCGCCAGCTTGCCAACCCAGGCAGAAACGTTCAAACCCATCGAGCTCAAGGACCAGGAGCTGGCGAATCTACGCGGGCGTTACGTGATGCCTGGGCGGATCGTCAGTTTCGGCATCGTCATGTCCAGCACCTGGCAGAACGCCAACGGTGAAGTGATCGGCGCCACCTCCTCGATGCAGATTCAACAATCGACCATCAAGCCACAGTTCTATGTGTCGATCATCAATGAAAAGGGCACTGGCTCGTCGCACGCCCAAAACACCGGTACCGGTACCGTCAGCGGGGGTGCTGGCCTCAATTCCACCCAGGGGGTCACCCAGGTGGTACGCGCGGCAGGTGACTACAACAGCGCCTACAACGATGTCCAGATCACCGTTGCCAGGGGCAACCAGCCACAGGCCAACCAACCGCAAGGCCAGGCGCTGACTGCGGGCTCACCGCTGACCGGGGCCAACGGTGCAGGCTCGCTGAGTGTTGCTGCGGCCGGCAACGGCGTGCAGATGAACATCATCGCCGGCAACAACCAGGGCAATACCCTGCAGCGCCTGGGCCAGGGGGGGCTGATGCAGAGCACCACCCTGCTCGGCTCCAGCAACCAGGTGCGCAATATCACCTCGCTCAATGTGGTGCTGCGCGACAACGCCACGGCCGGGCCGATGAACGCCAACCTGGACCAACTCAAAGGCCTTCGCAATCTTGGATACTGATCTACGCTGAGTCTCATCGTTTGCAGTCAGAAGGGACGGCTAATCCATGCATCGTTTGTTGACGTTCAGAACTATCGTCTGTTTGAGTACCTTGGCCCCTGCCACCTTGCTGGCAGCATCGGATCCACAAGTCGAAGCACTGAAACAGGAGCTGGTCCAACTGAAGCAACGCTATGAAGCGCAACAAAATGCCCTGATGGTGCTGGAACAACGCCTGCGGCAAGTCGAGGAAGCCCCGCCGGCACCTGCCCCCAAACGCCTGGTCAAGTCGCCCGCCGAGGGGGTCAAGGGCGCTAAAACCGTGGCCACTGGCGCTCCAGGTACGACCGGGAGCTCCTACGGCCAGTCGCTGCAGGACGACTCCCAGCCCGCGCAAAGCGTCTCCAACCTGTACGACGAGGCCAGTGGCTTCTTTGGCGGCGGCAAGTTCAGCGTCGAAACCGGCCTGACCTACACCCACTACGATACCCGCGCGCTGACCCTCAACGGTTTCCTGGCGCTGGACTCGATTTTCCTTGGCAACATCAACATCGACCGCATCAAGGCCGACAACTGGACCCTTGACCTGACGGCCCGCTACAACCTGGCCCAGCGCTGGCAGTTCGATGTTAACGTACCCATCGTGTACCGCGAATCGACATACTCCTCCGGGGGCGTGAACAACAATGCCAACGCAACGTCGGAAGGCACGGTCACCCGCGATCCGGCCATTGGCGACGTCAACGTGGGCGTGGCCTACAAATTCATCGACGAGTCGGAAAACTGGCCCGATGCGGTGGCCACGCTGCGCATCAAAGCACCGACCGGCAAAGACCCCTATGGCATCAAGCTCATCCAGGACCCGGGCAACGACAACCTGGCAATCCCTGAGGACCTCCCGACCGGCAATGGCGTGTGGGCGATCACACCAGGCATCTCGCTGGTCAAGACCTTCGACCCCGCCGTACTTTTCGGCAGCCTGTCCTATACCTACAACATGCAGGACTCGTTCAGCGACATCAGCCCGGCGGTCAACAGCAAGGTCAAGGGGGACGTGAAACTTGGCGACTCCTGGCAGATCGGCGGCGGTATCGCCTTCGCATTGAATGAACGAATGAGTATGTCCTTCTCCGTGACCGACCAGTTTGCCCGCAAGAGCAAGATCAGGCCGGACGGTGGCGACTGGCAGTCGATCACCAACAGTGACTACAACGCAGCCAACTTCAACGTCGGCCTGACCTTCGCCGCCACCGACAACCTGACCATCGTACCGAACCTGGCCATTGGCCTGACCGACGACGCACCTGACTTTTCCTTCAGCCTTAAATTCCCCTACTACTTCTGAGGCCACCCATTCAACAGGGCTCGCAGGGCGAGCCCGCGTTTTGGTAACCAGCCTTGTCCTACGGCACCTTCCTACCTCCGGCCTGATATCATCACGCACATTTGTGTGACGGTTTCATGGCAAGAGGAACGCTTACGTGAGAAACCTGCTCGGCCACCCCCGCGCCCGGCTGTTTGCCCTGGTGACACTGGTGCTGGTCATCCCCCTGGCGGTCCGTGCCCTGCTGGGCTGGTCCGACCCTTTGGGCTACCTCTCGGACCTGGCCATCGGCAGCCTGCTGGTGATGCTGCTGCGACGCTGGCCGACCTGGCTGGCCCTGCCCGTACTGCTGGCCTGGGGCGCCCTGCTGATCGCTTCGGCCGAGCTGGTCAGCGCCGTCGGCCGCTTGCCCAACCAGACCGACCTGCACTACCTGTTCGACCCGCAGTTCATGGAGAACTCCACCGGCGGCGCCCTCGCCCACCCCTGGCTACCCTGGCTGCTGGCCAGTGCCTTGCTGGTGCTGTTGGCCAGCAGCTGGTACAGCCGTGGCCAGCGCAGCACGTCACTGCCACGTACAGCCTGGGCGCTACCGGTGGTGCTGCTGGCAAGCCATTGGGGCAGCGAGCAGCTGTTCCCCTCTGACGCCGATCAGTGGCGCCAGTACAACCTGCCGCACCAGTTGCTGTCGGCCGCCACTGGCAACCTGCAGCATCGCGCACGGGTACTGGCCATGGGCGAAACCCCGGTGACCCCACTGCCCAGCGCCGGGCTGACCCAGGCCGACCTCAACGGCCAGAGGCTGCTGGCCGGCCCTGGTAGCGCCCGCAACCTGCTGGTCATCACCCTGGAAGGCATCCCCGGCGCCTACATCCGCGCCAACCGTGAGGCCATCGGCAGCCACTTCGACCAAGACCTGATGCCCAACCTCAGCCGCTGGGCCGAGCGCGGCATGAACACGCCGGACTACGTGCTGCACACCCATCAGACCATTCGCGGCCTGTACGCCATGCTCTGCGGCGACTACGACAAACTGGCCAACGGCACGCCCAAGGGCGTCGAGCTGCTGACCCAGGACCTGCGCAACCAGGCCTGCCTGCCGGCCCAACTGCGTCAGGCCGGCTTCTCCACCCACTACCTGCAGGGCGCCGGGCTGCGGTTCATGGCCAAGGACCGGATCATGCCGCACATCGGCTTCGACGCGGTGCACGGCCTGGAATGGTTCAAGAACGACAACTACCTGGAATTCCCCTGGGGCAAGGACGACCGCGCCTTCTTCGAAGGGGCCCTGGGTTATGTCGGCGAACTGCGCAAGCAACGCCAACCCTGGATGCTCACCCTGCTCACCGTCGGCACGCACCAGCCTTATTCGGCGCCGGAGGACTACCTGCAACGCTACGACACCGCCAAGCAGGCCGCAGTTGCCTACCTCGACGATGCCCTGGGCAGCTTCCTCGACAACCTGGAACGCCAAGGTGTGCTCAAGGACACCCTGGTGGTGATCACCTCGGACGAGTCCCACGGCATCGATGGCGTGCGCCTGGCGTCATCCTGGGGCTTCAACCTGACCCTCGCCCCCGAGCAGGCACAGCTGCCACGGCTCAAGCGCGGCACCTACGGCCATATCGACCTGGCCACCTCGCTGCTCGACTACTATGCCCTGCCGATCCCCGCAGCCCTTGCCGGGCGCTCGCTGTACCGCGACTACGACAGCGGCCGCGAGATGATCGCCTACACCAACGGCGTGCTGCGTTACCACGATGGCCAGGGCACCCTCAGCGAGTGCGACTTCCAGCAACGCTGCCGGCGTTACGCCAGCGCAGGTTTCATCACCGAGCAGGCCAAGTTCCTTGGCCGTGGCGAGGACAGCCTTGGGCCGCAGATCAATCTGCTGGCAACCACCCTCGACCAGTCACTGCTGCAAACCCCGCTCAACCTGCGCTACCAGTTTGGCGGCCCGGCGCCCATCGCCCTGCATGAGCGCATCCGCGACGACTGGGCCGACAACCTGATCGGCGCGCAATACCTGGAGATGCCCGAGGGTTCGCGCACCAAGGTGCGCATCAAGGTCCGCGCGCTCGACCCGCAGCACGACGCCTACATCCGCCTCAAGGCCAAGGAAAGCGAGCAGGACGTGCAACTGGGCCTGCCCGAAGAGGTGCTGGTGACCGCTGGCCAGCCGCTGGAGCTGGAGTTCGACTTCGACAACCCGATCCAGCGCAAGGCGTTTTCCTTCCACTTGCTGGGGTACGGCGGCGGTGAAGTCGAAGTCAGCGACTTCAGTGTCATCACCGCCCTGCCAGGGGAAGAGGAACCCGCGGACGAACGGGTCGAAGGGCATATCGCCCATTCCAGCTGAGCGGCTACCGCCTGTGCCTTACCCCAGGAACAGGCGGTATGCCGGGTTGTCGGTCTCGTCCCAGTAGCGGTAGCCCATCGCGTCGAGCGCCGCCGGCAGCCCCAGCAACTCGTCATCCGGTACCTCCAGCGCGGCAAACACCCGCGCTTCGGCCGCGCCGTGGTTGCGGTAATGGAACAGGCTGATGTTCCAGCACTTGCCCAGGCGCTCGAGGAAGCCCAGCAACGCCCCCGGACGCTCGGGGAACTCGAAGCGCAGCACCCGCTCGTTCACCCCTGGCGCGGCATGCCCGCCAACGGTGTGGCGCACATGCAACTTGGCCAGTTCGTTGTCGGTCAGGTCGAGCACCTGGTAGCCCTGCCCGGCCAGGCTCGCCAGCAGTTGCTCGCGCGGATCGTGCTGCGGGTGGGTCTGTACGCCAACGAACAGCCGCGCCTCCTTGCCTGGGTAATAGCGGTAGTTGAACTCGGTGATCTGGCGCTTGCCCAGGGCCTGGCAGAACGCCCGGAAACTGCCTGGCTGCTCGGGGATGGTCACGGCGATCACCGCCTCGCGCTGCTCCCCCAGCTCGGCACGCTCGGCCACATGGCGCAGACGGTCGAAATTGACGTTGGCACCCGAGTCGATGGCCACCAGCACTTGCCCCTGCAGCCCTTCGCGGGCCACGTATTTCTTGATCCCGGCGACCGCCAGGGCACCGGAGGGCTCGGTGATCGAGCGGGTATCGTCGTAGATGTCCTTGATCGCCGCGCACAGCTCATCGTTGCCCACCGTCACTACCTCGTCGACGAAGTGCCGGCACAGCTCGAAACAGTGGGCCCCGATCTGCGCCACCGCGACGCCGTCGGCAAAGGTCCCCACCTGCGGCAGGATCACCCGCTCACCGGCCGCCAGGGCGGCCTGCAGGCAGTTGGAGTCGGCCGGTTCCACACCGATCACCTTCACCTCCGGGCGCAGGTACTTCACATAGGCGGCAATGCCGGCGATCAGCCCGCCGCCGCCCACCGGCACGAAGATCGCGTGCAACGGGCCAGGGTGCTGGCGCAGGATCTCCATGGCCACGGTGCCTTGGCCGGCGATCACGTCCGGGTCGTCGAACGGCGGCACGAAGGTGGCGCCGTCCTGGTCGGCCAGGGCCAGCGCATGGGCCAGTGCATGGGGGAAGCTTTCGCCGTGCAGCACTACATGGCCGCCACGCGAGCGCACGCCTTCGACCTTCAGCGAAGGCGTGGTGGTGGGCATGACGATGGTGGCCTTGATGCCCAGGTGCGAGGCCGCCATGGCCACGCCCTGGGCGTGGTTGCCCGCTGACGCGGTGATCACCCCGCGCGCGCGCTGGGCGTCGGTCAGGCGTGACAGGCGGGTGTAGGCGCCGCGGATCTTGAACGAGAACGTCGGCTGCAGGTCTTCACGCTTGAGCAGTACCGGGTTGCCGAGCGCGGCCGACAGCGCCGGAGCCGGTTGCAGCGGGGTCTCGATGGCCAGGTCGTATACCGGCGCGCCAAGAATGCGGCGCACCTGCTCGGACAGCAGTTGCTGGGGCGTGGTACGGGGGCTGACGCTCAGATTGGTCATCGATGACTCCTGGTTTTCTTGATGTTGCCCAGGAGTCAGAAAGAAAAAACCCGCCTCCAGGGCGGGTTCGGTGCACGTACGCGCTAGCCCGCCAATCCGATAATGGCGGTAATAATAATGCTCGCGGTGCGCAGGTGCGGGAATGTGTTCATGGGTCGGGAACTTATCCTGCGCAGTTCTCGCAAGTCAACACCCTTTCGCGGCGTCCTGCGCCGATAGCGGTACATCGAACACCTTGTCGAACCCCCACTGGAAGACGAAGGCATACACAAAGAAGAAGGCGAACAACGCCAGGTTGGTGACCAGCGCCGCCCACAGGCTGATGCCCAGCCAGTACGCCACCAGCGGCAGCAGGATCAGTACCAGCCCGCCCTCGAAACCCAGGGCATGCAACAGCCGGCGCAGGAAGGTGCGGCTGCGCTGGGGCTGGCGCGCTTCCCAGCGCTCGAAGGCCCAGTTGAAGGCCATGTTCCAGCTCATGGCGATCGCCGACATGAGCATCGACAACACCGCCGATTCGGCCATGCCGGCGCCGAACGCCAGCTCCAGCGCCGGTGCCACGCAGGCCACGGCGATGGCCTCGTAGAGGATGGCCTGGACGATCTTGCGGGCCTTGCCTTGCATGTGCCGCTCCCGAAAACAAAGAGCTACAACATAACAAAATATGGCCCCCTGGAAAAAGCCTGCAATAAATTTTGAACCCTCGGCGGCCCGCACACCTCCACAAGTTGCCGTGCAAACCCATGGCATTGATCTGGGCCGCTTGCGCCCGCTCATCCATTGGACAACCGCGCCTCCGGCTGCTTCTATCAATCATTCGCAAGGAGCGCTTTGTCCTACAACTTCGTCCAGGGAATCGAACGAGGAGTTAGACCATGGCCTACACCGTCATGATGGTATTCGGTACCCGCCCTGAAGCAATCAAGATGGCCCCACTGGCCCGGGTGCTGCGCAACTGGCCCGAAGTCGACCTGCATATCTGCTCCACCGGCCAGCACCGCGAGATGCTCGAGCAAGTGCTCACCGCCTTCGGCCTGCGGGTCGACCAGGACCTCAAGGTGATGACCCAGAACCAGACCCTCAACGGCCTGGCCCGCGACCTGCTGGACAAACTCGACAGGGCCTATGAGCAAACCAGGCCCGACATCGTGCTGGTGCATGGCGACACCACCACCAGTTTCATCGCCTCCCTGGCCGCCTTCCACCGGCACATCCCCATCGGCCACGTCGAGGCCGGCCTGCGCACCGGCAACCTGCAGCAACCCTGGCCCGAGGAAGCCAACCGGCGCCTGACCGGGGTGCTCGCCGACCTGCACTTCACCCCCACCCGCGACTCCGACGCCAACCTGATTCGTGAGGGCGTGCCGCCGGAGCACATCGAGGTCACCGGCAACACGGTAATCGACGCCTTGCTGTGGATGCGCGACAAACTGCAGCGCGAAAACTGGCGCCCGGCCGCCGAATCGCCGCTGAACGTACTGCGCGATGACCAGCGCATGGTGCTGATCACCGGCCATCGTCGGGAAAACTTCGGCAGCGGCTTCGAGCGTATCTGCCTGGCCCTGGCCGAACTCGCCCTGCGCTACCCGGACGTCCAGTTCCTCTACCCGGTGCACCTCAACCCGCAGGTGCAGCATGCCGTGTACAGCGTGCTGTCCGGCCGCGAGAACATCCACCTGGTCGCCCCCCAGGACTATCCGCACTTCGTCTGGCTGATGAACCGAGCCCACCTGATTCTCACCGACTCCGGCGGTGTGCAGGAAGAAGCCCCCGCCCTGGGCAAGCCGGTGCTGGTACTGCGCAAGGTCACCGAGCGCCCCGCCGTGCTCAAGGGCGGCACGGTCAAGCTGGTCGGCACCCTGACCGAACGCATCGTCCACGAAACCAGCCAACTGCTCGACGACCCCGACGCCTACGCGCGCATGGCCCGGGTCTACACCCCGTTCGGTGACGGCCATGCGAGCGAACGTATTGCCGAGCGCCTAAGCCGCTGGTTCGCCGAACAACAAGCCGCACGGGCCAACGCATGAGCCTGGCCTTCGTCGACTTCCTCACCTACGTACTGTTCGGCCTGAAGATCGTTGCCATCATCCTGGCCACGCTGATGTTCCTCCTGGGCCTGGACGACCTGTTCATCGACCTGTGCTACTGGGGCCGCACGCTGATCCGACGCTTTCGCATCTACGACAAGCACGACAAGGCCGACGAAAAACGCCTGTTCGAGGTGCCGGAAAAACCCCTGGCGATCATGGTCCCGGCCTGGAACGAAGTCGGCGTGGTCGGCGAGATGGCCCGCCTGGCCGCTTCGACCATCGACTACGAGAACTACCAGATCTTCGTCGGCACCTACCCCAACGATCCGCAAACCCAGGCCGACGTCGATGCCGTGTGCCTGCACTACCCCAACGTGCACAAGGTGGTTTGCGCCCGCCCCGGCCCCACCAGCAAGGCCGACTGCCTGAACAACATCATCGACGCCATCCTGCGCTTCCAGCAGGAGGCGCGCATCGAGTTCGCCGGCTTCATCCTGCATGACGCCGAAGACGTCATCTCGCCCATGGAACTGCGCCTGTTCAACTACCTGCTGCCGAACAAGGACATGATCCAGATCCCGGTGTACCCCTATGCCCCGGAATGGAAAGGCTTCACCGCCGGGCACTATGTCGACGAGTTCGCCGAGAACCACGGCAAGGACGTGATCGTGCGCGAGGCGCTCACCGGCCAGGTACCCAGCGCCGGCGTGGGCACCTGCTTCAGCCGGCGGGCGATCAGCGCCCTGCTCGAAGACGGCGACGGCATCGCCTTCGACGTGCAATCGCTGACCGAGGACTACGACATCGGTTTCCGGCTCAAGCAAAAGGGCATGAAATGCATCTTCGCCCGCTACTCCATCACCGACCCGGCCCTGGCCCTCAAGCAGGAATGGCGCCCCGGCATGAGCCGTGCGTTCGCCCAGGTGATCTGCGTGCGCGAGCACTTCCCCCGCGACTGGCAGCACGCCATTCGGCAGAAGTCGCGGTGGATCGTCGGCATCGTGTTCCAGGGCACCAGCAACCTCGGCTGGAGCCGCACCGGCGCGCTCAACTACTTCCTCTGGCGCGATCGCCGCGGCCTGTTCGCCTACCTGCTGAGTTTTTTGGTCAACCTGTTGCTGCTGGTGCTGCTGGCCATGTGGCTGGTCACGGTGATCGCGCCGGAGTCGTGGCGTTTCATGTCGATCCTCAGCGACAGCAAGCTGCTCAGCCTGCTGCTCTGGCTCAACGGCCTGCTGCTGGTCAACCGGCTGTTCCAGCGATTCTGGTTCGTTACCCGCTACTACGGCATCTTCGAAGGGCTGCTGTCGGCGCCACGGATGATGTGGAGCAACTTCGTCAATTTCTTCGCCAACCTGCGCGCCCTGCGCCAGGTCATGGAGATGGGCGACTCACGGCGCGTGGCCTGGGACAAGACCACCCATGAGTTCCCTGCCCTCGCCACCCCGGCACGCACGCCGCTGGGGCATCGCCTGATGGAAAAGGGCCTGATCACCGAACAGCAGCTGGAGCAGGCGATCACCAGCCCGGTGCGCCGGCGCCTGGGCCGCGAACTGTTGTTGCGCGGCTGGCTGACCAGCGAACAGTTGGTTCAGACCCTGGCCGAGCAGCTCGACCTGCCGTGGGCGCCCCTCAACCCGTTCAAGATCGACCGGCAACTGATCGACAAGCTGCCGCGCAAGCTCGCCACCCACTACGGCGTGTTACCGGTAGAGGAAGACGGCGACACCCTGGTGCTGGCCAGCGAAAGCCCGGTCAGCCAGGTTTCGCTGGGGGTGATCAGCCGCCAACTCAAGCGCCCGGTGCGTGCCCGTCTGGCTCCCCAGGGCCGGGTCACGCTCGGCCTGCGCTACCACTACCCGAGCCCCTGGCAGCAGCCTGAGACCCGCCAGATGCTCAAGGTGCTGGAGCGCCACCAGGACGATGCCGAGCTAATCGAGAAGGTCTGCACCCACCAGGTCATGCTCGGCACCCTGCTGCAAGTACGTGGCATGGTCCCGACCACCCTGTTCAACCAGGCACTGATCGACTTCGACCCCGAACGGCAGAGCCTTGGCGAGCACCTGATCGAACGCGGGATCATCACCGAGGCCGTACTACAGCAGGCGCTCGACGAACAGGCCAGCGAGCAGCAGGCCGCTTATGAACTGACCCGGGAGGTGGCATGACGCCGCGTTTTTCCCTGAGTGTGGCCAGCCTGTTGCTGTGCACCTCTGCCCTGGCTGCACCCACGGCGCCCATGAGCGACTTCCAGCGGTTCACCAGCTACCCGTTCATGGAGCGTGGCTACCGTGAAGCGCAACGGGACAACTGGGCCGAGGTCGAGCGGCTGACCCGCCACGTGCTCAAACGCGTGCCCAACAACAACGAGGCCCGCGCCCTGCTGGCCGAGGCCCTCGCCCACCAGCGCCGCTACAAGGAAGCCGAGGCCATCGCCGATGACCTCGACGACAACCCCGAACATGCCAACGCCCTGCTGGAGCTGCGCCTGACCTGGATCGAGCAGGACCCGCCGCCCGCCAGCCAGGTGGAGGGCTGGCTGGCCAGCAGCGACGCCAACCAGCGCATCCGCCTGTGGCAGGCCTACAGCCTGAGCCTGGCCAAGTTCGGTGGCGCACGCCGCGCCCTGGACTGGCTCAACCAGTTGCCGCCACGGGAGGACGGCGCTGTGCTGCGCCTGGCCCGGGGCACCTTCGCCGAACAGTTGCGCAACTGGGGGGAAACCATCGAGCAGTTGCAACCCTTGGCCGCCAAGGGCCAACTGCCACAGGCAGACTGGCAGCGGCTGGCCAATGCCTACATCCAGCAGGTCGACGAACAGGGCCTGACCAAGCTGCTGGCCAGCGCCCCATCACCCCAGGCTGCCACCCAGGCACGCCTGGCCATGGCCGAACGGGCCATCGCCATGGGCCATAACCAGCAAGCCCAGCGCTGGTTGCAGAGCCTGCCCGCCGAACAATTGCAGCAGCCCGAACAGCGCCAGCAATTGTGGGAGCTGGCCCGCGCAGGCAACGACGCCGCACTGGTACGCAGCCTGAGCAATCAGTTGCAGCGCCCCTGCCTGGAAACCGTCGATTGGCTGTCGCGCAAGGCCCCGGCACTGGCCCGCGAGCAGCTGGGCCAATGCCAGGCCAATGACGATGAACGCGCTTACGCCATCCTCAAGCAGCGCTTGTATGGCGACCCGCCCCGCCCACCGCAACCACACACCCCTGCGCAATGGGAGCAGCGGTACCGCCAGACCGGCGACCTTGCCGCGCTGGAGCAAGCCAGTTTCATGTGGCTGGAACAAGGCCAGGTAGAGCGCGCCCGGCAACTGCTCGAGCAGGCCTACGACCGCCGCCAGGGCCGCCTCACACCTGCACTGCTGCAACGCCTGGGCAACCTCTACGCCCGCAACGACGGCCCGCTGAACAGCCAACGCATGCTTGCCCTGGTGCCACGGGTGGATGCCGCCACGCGCGCGCAACTGCTCGGCCGCTTGGCCGAGAACGGCCAGTGCGATGCCGTGCGCCGGGCGATCCCGGCCAACCCCAGCGAGGCCGGCCAGTACCGCGCCCTGGGCCGCTGCGCCATGCCCGACCGGCCCGGCGAAGCAGTGGTCTACTACCAGGCTGCCGAGCGCCTGGGCGACACCAGCAGCCGGCTGCCCCTGGCCTACGCCCTGGAGGCCTCGGGGGATTCCCAGGCGGCCCTGGCTATCTGGAACAGCCTGCCGGCCAGTGCCTGGACCGACAACGCCCGCCTCACCGCCGCCCGCAGCGCCCTGAATGCCGGCGACGCCAACGCCGCACGCCGCCAGTGGGACGCCGCAGCGCACCACAGCGCCGACGACTGGGCACTGGGTGCTGCCATCGCCCAGCGCCAGGGCGATGCCGCGCAAGCGCTGGCGTTGCAACGCGAAGCCCTGCGCCACGCGCCCCGCGCCGACCACTACTACGCCGCCGCCAACACTGCCCAGCAGGCCGGCGACAGCGCCCAGAGCACCGCCTGGCTGGCCGAAGCCGTGCGCCTGGCCCCGGACCAACCGCGCTACCGTGCCGACTACGGTATGCGCCTGGCCGGTTCCGCAGACAAACAACAACGCCGCCAGGCGATCCCCTACCTGGAACGCGCCACCCGCGACTTCCCCGAGGACTACCGCCTGGGCGAAACCCTGGCCCTGCGCTACGACGAAGCCGAGGACAGCGCCTCGGCCCGCCGCGAACTGCGCCGGGTGCTGGACGTCGAGCAGAACCTGGTCGACGGCGACGACGAGTACGGCAGCCTGGAGGCGCGCAAGTACCGCCAGCGCCGCGCCCACGAAACCCTGTCCCGGCGCGACAGCATCACCCTGGCCAGTACCTGGTCGCCCGCCGGCACCTCCACCAACGACAAGTTCCTCGACAACGGCCAGCGCAGCGGCAGTTCGCGTCGCGCCCAGTCGCAGAACGTGCAGTTGGCCATGTGGGACCACGCCCTGGGCGAGGAGCCCAGCCGCAACGGCAGCACCCTGTCGGTATACGGCCGGGTGCTGTTCGGCGGCCAGAGCCGCACCGACTACGCCCAGAGCATGGGTACCGGCGTGGGCCTGCGCTACAAACCCATCGGCCAGGCCAACCTCAACCTGTACGCCGAGCTCTATCACCAGCGCCAGATCGACAGCGACCACTACAACGGCCTGAGCCTGGGCGAGCTGCTCAGCCCGGCCAAGGTCGGCGGCAACTGGGGCGACCTGCGCCACCACGCCGTGTCAAGCAACGACCTGCTGCTGCGTGCTACTGCGTCGTTCCTCGACCAGGGCCGCTACCGCAACGACTGGCGTATCGACGAGGACGACTGGGACGAGCGCTTCCTCTACCTCGACGCCGCCTGGTGGACCCGTGCCGGTGATCACGCCTGGCTGTCGCGCTTCCAGCAAGGGCATGCCTGGAAGCTGCGCGGTGACTCGCCGCAGACCATCATGCCTTACGGCTTCCTCGAGTTTTCCAGCCAGGACCCGAGCAACGACTGGCGCCAGGATGCCCGCACGGGCGTGGGCGTGCGCTGGCAATGGTGGTTCGACGACGACCGCTACAACGCCTACCGAGGCTCCCTCAAGGTCCGTGCCGAGTACCAGCAGTCGCTGGGGGGCAACCTCTATGAGCGGGCCAACGGTGTGCTGCTGGGTGTGGAGATGAACTTCTGATGCGTACGCTGCTACTGGCCTGCCTGCTTGCCCTGTGCCTGCCCGCGCAGGCCGACCAGCGCCTGTTCTACCAGCCGCTCAACCGCGATGCCACGGTCACGCCAGCCCAATGGCAGCAGCTATGGCACGCCACCGTGGCCCAGGGCGGCAAGACCCTGATCGTGCAATGGAGCGCCTATGGCGACAGCGACTTCGGCGGCGCCGACGGCTGGCTCGCCAACAGCCTGCGTGAAGCCCGGGCCCAGGGCCTGCAACTGGTGCTGGGCCTGTACATGGACCCGGCCTACTATCAGCGCCTGGAAGAGCTCGACAACGAGGGCCTGAACAACTACTTCAAGGCCCAGCTCGGCCGTTCGCTCAGCCAATACCAGAAGCTGCGCAATGACTGGGCGCTGCCTGTGGAAGGCTGGTACCTGCCGCTGGAGCTGGACGACCTGCACTTTCGCGATGCCGAGCGCCGCGCGGCGCTGCATGCTCAGCTGCAGGCATTCAACCGGCAACTGGACAAGCCGCTGCACATCAGCACGTTCAGTGCCGGGCAGCTGTCGCCAGGGGTCAACGGCGCCTGGCTGGAGGAGCTCGCCGGCCTTGGACTGAGCGTGTGGTGGCAGGATGGCGCCGGCACCGGGCGCTTGCCGTCACTGGTGCGCCAAAGCTACGAACAGGCCCTGCCCTGTCGGGTAGGTATCGTGCGCGAGGCCTTCCGCCAGGTCAGTGCGCCGGGGCAGCCGTTTCGCGCCGAGCCCGCGCAGCCCATGCTGACCGGGGGATGCCATGCCGAAGCGGTGTTTGCCTTGCGTTACAGGCCGTGGGCAAAAGGCGTGCTGTCACCGAATTGAGCCACACGCCCTTTACGGCCTTATCGCTGGCAAGCCAGCTCCCACAGGTTAAGGCGCACACCCTGTGGGAGCTGGCTTGCCAGCGATAAGGCCCCGGGAAGTAACAACCAACCAAGAGCCATCATGTACAAAACCCTCGAAGCCCACATCCGCCAGCAGGTCGCCCCGGCCGCTCTGCGCGCCGAGTTCCGCCAGCACGAATACGAGACCATGCACCGCTTCTGCCTGCTGATCTTCTGCGTCGGCATCGCCATCTGGCTGGTCTTCGACCTGATCATCAGCTACCTCGGCGGCCAGGGCTTCACCTGGATTTCCGGCGCCTTCATCGCCGTGCTGTGCAGCCTCACCGTGGTGCTCGGCTTCACCCGCAAGAGCCGCCATTTCGACGTGCTGCACCTGCTGTTTCTCGGCGTGCTCACCTTGGGCATGCGCCTGGTGATCGACGGCATCCCCATCGCCCTGCGTCCGGTCTGGCTGATCCTGGTGGTCGCCACCGTGCTCTATACCGTGTCGGTCCTGCCGATACGGCGCTGGTCGTTCTTCACCGCCATGGCCATCACCTGGCTGATACTCAACCCCTTCTACCACACCCACATCCAGGTCCTGGAGCTCGAAGGCGCCATGCTGCTGAGCTACGCGGTGTGCCTCAGCGGCCTGGTGATCTACAGCTACCTGCGCATCCGCCAGGCCAAGCTGCACAACTTCTACCTGTCCAAGGTGCTGCTCGACCAGGCCTATGTGGATGTGCTCACCGAAATCCCCAACCGCCGCTCGTTCATGGCCAAAGCCGAACGCCAGCTGCAGTTGGCCGGCCCCGGGCAGTACCTGGCGATGATCGACATCGACAACTTCAAGAAGGTCAACGACCAGTTCGGCCATGACATCGGCGACGAGGTGCTCAAACGCGTGGCCAGCCATATCCGCGCCTCGATGGGCGCCTTCGAGTTCGCCCGCCTGGGCGGCGAGGAATTCGCCATCTTCTTCCAGGGGCTGGACCAGCACGCCGCCGAGCAGCAGGTGGTCGCCCTGTGCCGCCGGGTGCGCGAAGACAGCGCCGAGTACCCGGTGACCATCAGCATCGGCCTGACCGCGGTGGCCAGTGGCGACACCCTGACCATGGCACTGATCCGCGCGGACCAGGCGTTGTACGCGGCCAAGCACAGCGGCAAGGATCGGTTCGTATTGTGGAGCGCGACGTTGGCAGGGCAATGACAACCTGTACCGGCCCCATCGCTGGCAAGCCAGCTCCCACAGGGAAACAATGATCCTTGTGGGAGCTGGCTTGCCAGCGATAGGGCCGGACCGGGTAACCCATCACCCCGCCGGCAATCGAATCCTGAACTGCGCCCCACCCAGCGCCGACTGCGCCACGGTCAAGGTCCCGCCCTGCCCCTCGATGGCTCGCCGGCTGATCGCCAGCCCCAGCCCGAACCCGCCGGTATTGCGATCACGGCTACGGTCCAGGCGGTAGAACGGCTGGAAGATCCGCTCGCGCTCTTCCGCCGGGATGCCAATGCCGTCATCTTCCACCGTCAGCAGGCAGGCGCCGTCGTCCTCCAGGCGCAGGCGCAGCAGCAGGCTCTCGTCGCAATAGCGCATGGCATTGCGCACCAGGTTCTGTACCGCGCGGGCGGTCAGCCTGGGGTCGAGCACGAAGCGCGGCAAGTCGCCCTCGCTGCGCACTTCCCACTGGATCCCCCGGCCATCGAGCTCCTCGGCAAAACTGCCGAGCACGCTGTCGACCAGCTCCAGCAGCGACACCTCGACCCGCTCGCGGGCCTGGTTGGCATTCTCCAGGCGGCTGTAGGACAGCAGCTCCAGCACCAGTTCATCCAGCTCGCGCACATGGCCGACCAGCTCCAGCAGGCGCTTGCGGCTGGCCGGCGGCACTTCGTCGTACAGCAGCACCAGGCCGAAGTCGAGCCGCGTCAGCGGTGTGCGCAACTCATGGGACACGGCATTGAGCAGCTCGCGCTGCTGGTTGAGGTGGCGCTCCAGATCGCCAGCCATGGTGTCGAACACCCCGGCCAACTCACCGATGTTCGAACGCGGCGGAATGTGCGTGCGCTCGGCCAGGTCACCCTGGCCCAGGCGCCTCGCGGTCTCCTTCAGCCGCTCCAGGTCGCGCCAGTGCGGCCATACCCACAGCAGCAGGCAACCGAGCATGGCGGCGCCGATCAGCACCGTCACGCCCCACGACAGCACGTTGATGTCCAGCGGGTCGGGCGGTGAGTGCAGGCGCACCAGCCACTGTTTGTCCAAGGGTGCCAGCACCGTTTCGTAGTAACCCCAGTCGGCGATCCGCACCGCGTGCTGGCCATGTTCCAGACGGGCCCGCTCTTCCTGGTCGAGGTTGGCCTGGTCCATCGTCAGCAGCTGCACCTCCAGCGGCGCAAAGGCCTTGGCCAACTCCTGCTCGACTGCAGGCCATTGCTCGCGCGGGGCCTGCTGGAACTGGCGCACGATCAACGACTGCACGCCCTTGGCCTGGTCCAGGTTGTAGGCCATGAAGCGCTCGTGGAAGGCGCCGACGATGGCATCGGGGATCAGCAGCAAGGCGCCGGCATAGGCGGCGATGATCACCAGGTACAGGCGCACCAGGATCTTCAGCATGGCGTATCAGTACTCCCACTCGACGCGGCTGAACAGGTAGCCCTTGCCCCACACGGTCTTGATCTTGCGCGCTTCGCCAGCGCTGTCGTCGAACTTGCGGCGCAGCTTGGAAATGGCCACGTCCACCGAACGGTCGGTGCCGTTGAACTCGATGCCGCGCAGCTGCTGCAGGATGCGGTCGCGGCTGAGCACCTCGCCGGCGTTGCGCGCCAGCACCACCAGCAGGTTGTACTCGCCGCTGGACAGTTCCACCTCTTCGCCACGCCAGCTGACCGTGCGCTCGGCCAGGTCGATGTGCAGGCCACCGATGAGGATCTGCTCGCTGTCCAGGCGTGGCTCGTGGATGCTGCTGCGGCGCAACAGGGTGCGCACCCGGGCCAGCAGCACGCGGGGCTCGCAGGGTTTTGTCACGTAATCGTCGGCGCCCATTTCCAGGCCCAGCACCTGGTCATGGCTGTCGTCGCGGGCCGTCAGCATCAGGATCGGCAGGCTCTGCGACTCCTGGCGCAGCAGGCGGCACACCTGCAGGCCGTCGAGGCCCGGCAGCATCAGGTCGAGGATCACCAGGTCCGGCTTGAGCTGGCGGAACGCATCCAGCACATGGTCGCCACGGGCGATCACCCGGACATGGAAGTCGTTGCGTTGCAGGTAGCTGGCGATCAGCTCGGACAGTGCGCTGTCGTCCTCGACCAGGAGAAGGTTCGGCATAAAGGGCTTTGACGAAGGAGTGAAGGGAGGCAGGATATCGAATCCTGCGCCGGGTGCCGCCGCTGCTTCACACTTTTTCACATACAGCCTACAGAGCTTAACAGCGCACCCGCGAACGCTTGCCTTAGCATAGGCCCGATCAACCCTGGAAGATCCGTATGTCCATTCTGAGCACTTCGCGCCTGCGCCCCTTGGCGCTATTGGCGCTGTTAACCCTTTCGCTTGCCGGTTGCGATGACGCTGCCGAGCAGCAAGACCAGGCGCCCGTGTCGCAGGTGCGGGCCGAAACCCTGCAGTTGCAGGCGCTGGCCATCAGCAGCGAACTCAGCGGGCGCATCCTCGCCCCGCGCACCGCCGAGGTCCGCGCCCGGGTAGCCGGGGTGGTGCTCAAGCGGGTATACCGCGAAGGCAGCGACGTCAAGCAGGGCGATGTGCTATTCCTGATCGACCCGGCGCCGTTCAAGGCCGACCTCGACAGCGCCCGCGCCACCCTGGCCAAGGCCGAGGCCACGGTTTACCAGGCCCGCCTGCAAGAGCAGCGCTATCGCCAGCTGGTCGACGACAAGGCGGTCAGCCGCCAGGAGTACGACAATGCCCGCGCCAGCTTCCTGCAGGCCGACGCTGCGGTGGCCGAAGCCAAGGCCGCCCTCGAGCGCGCCCGCCTTAACCTCGGCTACGCCACCGTCACCGCGCCGATCGCCGGGCGCATTGGCCGGGCGCTGGTGACCGAAGGCGCACTGGTCGGCCAGAACGAGACCACGCCACTGGCGACCATCCAGCAGCTGAACCCGATCCACGCCGACGTCACCCAATCGACCCGCGAGCTCAACACCCTGCGCCGCGCGCTGCGGGCCGGCGAGCTGCAACAGGTCGGCCAGGGCCAGGTCAAGGCCACCTTGATCCAGGACGATGGCAGCGCCTACCCGCTGCCCGGCAAGCTGCTGTTCTCCGACCTCAGCGTGGACCCGAGCACCAACCAGATCACCCTGCGCAGCGAGTTCCCCAACCCCGACCTCGACCTGCTGCCCGGCAGCTACGTGCGCGTGCGCCTGGAACAGGCCGTGCAACCCCAGGGCATCAGCGTGCCGCAACGGGCGATCCTGCGTGACAGCGCCGGCGTTCCCAAGGTGCTGGTGGTCGACCAACAGGACCGTATCAGCGAGCGCCAGGTGCAACTGGGCAGCGCCCAGGGCGACCGCTGGATCGTCAACGACGGCCTCAAGCCGGGCGAACGCGTCGTGGTCGAAGGCCTGCAGCACGTCAAGGCCGGTGACCAGGTGCAGGTCGACGAACAACCGGACGCACTCCCCATCGTCCAGCACAACGGCCAGTGAGGGCCTGATCCATGCCGCAGTTCTTCATTGACCGCCCGGTCTTCGCCTGGGTGGTCGCGCTGTTCATCCTGCTGCTCGGCGGCCTGGCCCTACCGCAGTTGCCGGTAGCCCAGTACCCCGATGTGGCGCCGCCGCAGGTGGAAATCTACGCCGTGTACCCGGGCGCCTCGGCGGCGACCATGGACGAAAGCGTGGTCAGCATCATCGAGCAGGAGCTCAATGGCGCCGACAACCTGCTGTATTTCGCCTCGCAAAGCAGCCTGGGCAGCGCCACCATCACCGCCAGTTTCCAGCCCGGCACCAATCCGGACCTTGCCCAGGTGGACGTGCAGAACCGCCTCAAGGTGATCGAGTCGCGCCTGCCGCGCCCGGTCACCCAGCAGGGCCTGCAGGTGGAAAAGGTGTCCACCGGTTTCCTGCTGCTGGCCACCCTCACCTCCGAGGACGGCAGCCTCGACGAGATCGCCCTGTCGGATATCCTCGCGCGCAACGTGATGAACGAGATTCGCCGGGTCAAGGGCGTGGGCAAGGCGCAGCTGTATGGCTCGGAACGGGCCATGCGGATCTGGATCGACCCGGCCAAGCTGGTCGGTTTCAGCCTCACGCCCAACGATGTGGCCGAGGCCATCGCCGCGCAGAACGCCCAGGTGGCGCCGGGCAGCATCGGCGACCTGCCCACCCGGCCGACCCAGGAAATCACCGCCAACGTGCTGGTCAAGGGCCAGCTGAGCACCCCCGAAGAGTTCGCCGCCATCGTGCTGCGGGCCAACCGCGATGGCTCGGCGGTGACTGTCGGCGATGTCGCCCGGGTCGAGATCGGCGCCCAGGAATACCAGTACGGCACCCGCCTCAATGGCAAGGCCACCAGCGCCTTCAGCGTCAAGCTGGCGCCAGGCGCCAACGCCATGGAAACCGCTACCCTGGTCAAGCAGAAGCTCGATGAGCTGTCGCGCTACTTCCCGTCCGGGGTGAAATATGACATCCCCTACGACACCTCGCCGTTCGTCAAAGTGTCGATCAAGCAAGTGATCAACACCCTGGTCGAGGCCATGGTGCTGGTGTTCGCGGTGATGTTCCTGTTCCTGCAGAACTTCCGTTACACCCTGATCCCGACACTGGTGGTGCCAGTGGCGCTGATGGGCACCTTCGCGGTGATGAACGCACTGGGTTTCTCGGTCAACGTGCTGACCCTGTTCGGCATGGTGCTGGCCATCGGCATCCTGGTGGACGACGCCATCGTGGTGGTGGAGAACGTCGAGCGGATCATGGCCGAGGAAGGCCTGCCGCCCAGGGAGGCCACGCGCAAGGCCATGGGCCAGATCAGCGGCGCCATCGTCGGCATCACCCTGGTGCTGGTGGCGGTGTTCCTGCCAATGGCCTTCATGAAAGGCTCGGTGGGGGTCATCTACCAGCAGTTCTCGGTGTCGATGGCGGTGTCGATCCTGTTCTCGGCGTTCCTCGCCCTGAGCCTCACCCCGGCGCTGTGCGCCACCCTGCTCAAGCCCATCGGCAAAGGCGAGCACCACCAACGCAAAGGCTTCTTCGGCTGGTTCAACCGCCGTTTCGACGGCATGAGCAACGGCTACCAGCGTTGGGTCACCCACGCCCTGGCGCGCAGCGGCCGCTACCTGCTGGTGTATGCCGCGCTGGTGGGGGTGCTGGTGTATGGCTTCAGCCAGTTGCCCAGCGCGTTCCTGCCCACCGAAGACCAGGGCTACACCATCACCGATATCCAGCTGCCGCCGGGCGCCAGCCAGGCACGCACCATCGAAGTGGCGCGGCAGATCGAGGCGCACAACGCCGAAGAGCCGGGCGTGGCCAACACCACGCTGATCCTGGGCTTCAGTTTCTCGGGTAGCGGGCAGAACGCGGCGCTGGCCTTCACCACGCTCAAGGACTGGTCCGAGCGCGGCAGCGACGACAGCGCGCAGTCCATCGCCGACCGCGCGACCATGGCCTTCACCCAGCTCAAGGACGCCATCGCCTACTCGGTGCTGCCGCCGCCGGTCGACGGCCTGGGTGAGTCGAGCGGCTTCGAGTTCCGCCTGCAGGACCGCGGCGGCATGGGCTACAGCGAACTGATGCAGGCTCGCGACCAGCTGCTGGAACAGGCGCGCAAGAGCAAGCTGCTGGTCAACGTGCGCGAAGCCTCGCTGGCCGAAAGCCCGCAGGTGGCGCTGGAAGTGGACCGCCGCCAGGCCAACGCGCTGGGCGTATCGTTCGCCGCCATCGGCGAGGTACTCAACACCGCGGTGGGCTCCAACTACGTCAACGACTTCCCCAACCAGGGCCGCATGCAGCGGGTGGTGGTGCAGGCCGAAGGCGACCAGCGCAGCCAGGTCGAGGACCTGCTGAAGATCCATGTGCGCAACAACAGCGACAAGATGGTGCCCTTGGGCGCCTTCGTCACCGCCCACTGGCAGAGCGGCCCGGTGCAGCTGACCCGCTACAACGGCTACCCGGCGGTGTCGATCTCCGGTGAACCGGCGCCTGGCTACAGCTCGGGTGACGCCATGGCCGAGATCGAGCGCCTGGTGGCGCAACTGCCTGCCGGCGCAGGCCTTGAGTGGACCGGCCTGTCGCTGCAGGAGCGGCTGTCCGGCAGCCAGGCACCGCTGCTGATGGCGCTGTCGCTGCTGGTGGTGTTCCTGTGCCTTGCGGCGCTGTACGAAAGCTGGTCGATCCCCACCGCGGTGCTGCTGGTGGTGCCGCTGGGCGTGCTCGGCGCGGTACTGGCGGTGACCCTGCGCGGCCTGCCCAACGACGTGTTCTTCAAAGTCGGCCTGATCACCCTGATCGGCCTGTCGGCGAAGAACGCCATCCTGATCATCGAGTTCGCCAAGGAACTGGTCGACCAGGGCGTCGATGCCACCCAAGCCGCGATCCAGGCCGCCCGCCTGCGCCTGCGGCCGATCGTGATGACCTCGTTGGCGTTCATCCTCGGCGTGGTGCCCTTGGCCATCGCCAGCGGCGCCAGCTCGGCCAGCCAGCAGGCGATCGGCACCGGGGTGATCGGCGGCATGCTCAGCGCGACGTTCGCCATTGTGTTCGTGCCAGTGTTCTTCGTGGTGGTGATGCGCCTGGCCGGGCGTGATCGGGCCAGGGAGGGCAAACCAGTGACCAGCGAAAGCTGACTGGACAAGCCCCTGGGTTGAATGAGAGGGTTCCCGGCATTGACTGCCCGGAACCCTTTTTCATGCCCGCTGCCCTGCCCCCCTGCTCGATCCTCATCCTCGCCGGCGGCCGTGGCCAGCGCATGGGCGGCCGTGACAAAGGCCTTGTGCCGTGGCGCGGCGAGCCGCTGGTGGCCCATGTGCAGCGTGTTGTGCGTGGGTTGTCTGACGATGTGGTGGTTTCCTGCAACCGCAACCAGGACCTGTATCGGCCCTATGCCGACCAACTGGTTGGCGATGCCGAGGCCGACTTCCCTGGGCCGCTGGCCGGGGTAATTGCCGGGTTGACGGTGGCCAGGCATGAATGGGTGGTGCTGCTGGCGTGCGATGCGCCGTTGGTTGATCAAGTGTTGATAGGAGACCTGCTGAAGCTGGCCGTCGAGCACGACAGTGCGGCGATGGTCCGTCAGGGTGGCTATTGGCAGCCGATGTTCAGTGTGCTGCCGCGGCGGGTGCTGGCGGTGCTGGAGCAGGCCTGGGCGGCGGGTGAGCGGAGCTTGCAGAAGGCGCTGTTGGTTGAAGCTGTGCAGGGGCTGGAGTGTGCGCAGGATGATCAGCGGCTGAGCAATTTCAACAGCCCGGAACTGCTGCAGGACTGAATCATCTGCTGCCAGTGCCGGCCTCTTCGCGGGTAAACCCGCTCCCACAGGTACAGCGCCGACCCTGTGGGAGCGGGTTTACCCGCGAAGAGGCCCTGAAAGCAATTCTCAACGCCCAGACAGCTCCCCGATACTGATCTCACGCATCCGAAACTTCTGCACCTTCCCGGTCACCGTCATCGGGAACTCATCAACAAACCGGAAGTGCCTTGGCACCTTGAAATGCGCAATGCGCGCCCTCGCCCACTCGCGCAGTTCCTCCTCGCTGGCGCTGTGCCCAGGGTGGAAACGAACCCAGGCCACGATCTCCTCGCCATACTTGCTGCACGGAACACCGATCACCTGCACATCAGCCACCGCCGGGTGAGTAAAGAAGAACTCCTCCAGCTCGCGCGGGTAGATGTTCTCGCCGCCCCTGATGATCATGTCCTTGCTGCGCCCGACGATGCGCACATAACCCTGCTCGTCCATCACCGCCAGATCACCCGTGTGCATCCAGCCCTCGCCATCGATGCTTTCGGCACTGGCCTTGGGGTTGTTCCAGTAGCCGAGCATCACGCTGTAGCCACGGGTGCACAGCTCGCCGATCTCGCCGCGCGGCAGCGTGTTGCCCTCAGCGTCGACGATCTTGTTCTCCAGCCGTGGCTGGGTGCGGCCGACACTGGTCACCCGGCGCTC
This sequence comes from Pseudomonas sp. ES1, assembly GCF_050586605.1. NCBI lineage: Bacteria > Pseudomonadati > Pseudomonadota > Gammaproteobacteria > Pseudomonadales > Pseudomonadaceae > Pseudomonas > Pseudomonas sp. ES1. The sequence continues at coordinate 55,728 of NZ_JBOBDM010000041.1, forward strand.
AAGGTCATCATCGGCGCCGGTCTGCAGCGACACCGGGCTGGTCTCGGTCATGCCGTAGGCAATCTGCACTTCACCCATGTGCATCTCGCCGATCACCCGGCGCATCACTTCGATCGGGCAGGTGGCGCCGGCCATGATCCCGGTACGCAGGCTGGACAGGTCGAACTCGCCCCGGCGTGGGTGATCCAGCTCGGCGATGAACATGGTGGGCACGCCGTACAGTGCGGTGGCGCGCTCTTCGGCCACGGCCTGCAGGGTCAGCAGCGGGTCGAAGGCGTCGTTGGGATAGATCAGCGTGCTGCCGTGGGTCATGCAGCCGAGGTTGGCCATGACCATGCCGAAGCAGTGGTACAGCGGCACCGGCACCACCAGGCGGTCGTGCTCGGTGAGGCCGAGGCTTTCGCCGACCATGTAGCCGTTGTTGAGGATGTTGTGGTGGCTGAGGGTGGCGCCTTTGGGGAAACCGGTAGTGCCGGAGGTGTACTGGATGTTGATGGGGTCGTCCGGGCGCAGGCTGGCTTGACGGGCGGCCAGCTGCTCGCTACCGACCTCCCCGGCCCTGGCCTGCAAGGCCGGCCACGGCAGGAAACCTGCTGGCGGCGCGCTGGCCAGGCTGATCACTCCACGCAGCTCGGGCAAGCGCTCGCTGGCCAGAGCTCCGGGCTGGCTATCGCCCAGGCCGGGCACCAGCCCGAGCAGCATCGCGTGGTAATCGGAGGTCTTGAAGGCATCGGCGCAGATCACCCACTGGCAGCCGGACTGGCCCAGGGCGTAGTCCAGCTCGCTGCTGCGGTAGGCCGGGTTGATGTTGACCAGGATCGCGCCGACCTTGGCGCTGGCGAACTGGGTGATGCACCACTCGGCGCAGTTGGGCGCCCAGATGCCCAGGCGGTCGCCGGCCTGCACGCCAAGGGCCATCAGTGCCCGGGCGTGCTGGTCGACCGCTGCGGCCAGTTGCCGCCAGGTGTAGCGCAGTTGCCGGTGGCGGACGACCAGGGCCTCGCGGTCGGGGAAACGGGCGACTGTGGCGTCGAAGGCGTCGCCGATGCACTGGGACAGCAGAGATTTGGCCGGGTCGCCCTGGGAGTAACTTGGCTGGGTCATGGGGTATCTCTTGTTGTTCTTGTAGTGGTTGATC